>JBARRE010000402.1:0-8571 GCA_049644065.1 Sedimentisphaerales bacterium
CAGGGTGCTCGACAGGATGTTGTTGTACGAACGACGAATCGAGAACAGCCTGCACAAGACGATAAACAGGCTTAAAACGCAACAAATGATTCGGGTAATACAACAGGCCGATGCCCGCAAGCAGGAAACTGCCACCCGGCCGGCAGAGAAAAAGGTCGATTTGAAAAAACAAAGCCAATATGCCCCGGCCGAAGTTGGCGCAACGTCTTATTTGAAAGGTGATTATGAAAATATATCGGCCGGCGGAGCCGAAGAAAACAAAGCCAATCAAAGCCAATTTCCCGCTCCCGAGCCGACCGAAGGAGCGGGAAAAAGAGAAAAATCACTTGCAGCAGCTACCGGTTAGCCGGATGAAGCGTATTTTACAAGTATTTCTTGGCTATGCTTTTTGCTCCGATAACACAATTCTGTCGGAGATGCGTAAAACGTCTAAAACAGGGCGGTTTTCTATCCGATATATGTATGATGATGCAGCCGCGAAATAAAATTTTAGCCGTCGATGACAATGTTATCGATATCATAACTATCGAGAAGCTGTTGGGTAAAGACTACGACCTCAAGACCGCTACGACAGGTGAGCAGGCTCTGGCGATAGCAGCGGATTTTCAGCCTGACATTATTTTGCTGGACAATATGATGCCGGGTCTCGATGGCGGGCAGGTGTGCCGCCAGATTCGAGTGGATTCGGGGCTGCGGCATACGAAGATCATCATGGTATCCGGCAAGTCGAGAGTGTCGGAACGCATCGAAGCTTATCAGGCCGGTGCGGACGATTATATCACCAAGCCCTTTAACGAAGATGAGTTGCTGGCAAAGATACGGGTCTATTTGCGTCTGAAATCTGTCGAGGAAGTGGACCAGTTCAAGACGGACGTTTTGACGCTGCTGAGTCATGAAGCCCGTACTCCGCTTAACAGCCTTATCGCGCCTGCTGAGATGTTGATGTCCGAGGAGGAGGTTGATGCCGAAGAGAAAAAGTTGCTAATCGAGATGGTGCATTCCGCCGCCGGGCGCCTGCACCGTTTCTTTGAAAACGTTATGCTGCTCAGCTCGCTGAAATCGGGGAAATGGCAATTCAACCCGGCACCGGCGGATCTGTGTGATGTTGCCCATGAAGCTGTTTGCGAAGTGGCAACAAAGACGGCGGAGCGCAATATAATTATCGAGGAGAGATTCGATGCCGGCCCAACTGTTTGTCTCGACCGGCAGCAAATCAAGAGGGTGGTCACAGCGATACTTGATAATGCCGTCCGTTTCAGCCCATCGGGTTCAAGAGTAGATGTTTGTGTTGCCGGTGACGATGAATCTATATGTGTGAGTGTGACCGACCGGGGCGAAGGTATCGATCCCGATTATCTGCCGTATGTGTTTGAGGAGCTTTCGGCTCCCGACATTGACCACCACTCGCAGGGCCAGGGCCTGAGCCTGGCCATAGCTCGTCAAATCATACAACAGCATCATGGTACTATAAGCGCAGAAAGCAAAAAAGGCTCCGGCGCAACCTTCACGGTGCAATTGCCCTTGACGGTACCATCTGAATTGGCGCATTGTGAAAGATGAAGAATCGGAAATGTTTCCGGCCGGTTCGATTTTGCTCACGCCCCACAAATTTCAAAGTGCCGCCCAGATTGCCTGCCGACTGGTAATTGAAGCTGTCGAATAGTTAAATAAGTATGTTATTATATGCCGATAATATATTAGATCGTTGTAATATTCATGCAGTCAGACAAGAAAGGATTCTGAGATATGTCATTTGCAGAGGACGTATTAAGCCGGAGCAGACCCGAGAGCATTCACGACATTTCATGCCGGCCCGAACGTCAGAGCTATTTCGCCTCGCCTGTGGACTGGAGAGATGAGGTACTGTATTTTCTGCTGGTGGATCGGTTCAGCGACGGGCGGGAGGATTCGCGTCCGTTGCTGGAGAAGGCGAATATCAAAGCAGCACGCCCGGAATTGCCTGATGGCGAGCTTTGGCGCTGGGATAGATGGGCGGAATCAGGCCAGCAGCGCTGGCAGGGGGGCACGATCAAGGGCGTGACATCGAAGCTCGGCTATTTAAAACAGCTTGGCGTGACGGTTTTATGGCTCAGTCCCGTATTCAAGCAGCGGGGACATCTGGACACGTATCATGGCTACGGCATTCAGGATTTCCTGGAGGTGGATCCCCGGTTTGGCAGCCGGCAGGACCTTGTCGAGTTGGTGACGGCAGCCCACTCAGAAGGTTTACGGATCATCCTTGATGTTGTTTTCAACCACTCGGGCGCTAACTGGCTGTATCGTCCTGATACGCCCGGCGGAATCTATGAAGCCGTTTATAAACCCGATGGTTGCTATCCGTTTGGTTCGTGGCGCGACGGCCTGGGGCAGCCCGTCCCCGACATAGCGGCGGAAGAAGACGGCGTCTGGCCGACGGAACTGCAACACCGTGACTGTTACACACGGGCGGGAACAGGTGACATGGGCAAGGGCAGAATCGACGATCCGAACGCCGAGCACAAACGCTCCGACTTCTGCGACCTGCGGGACTTCGATCTTGACCAGCCATATGTATTGAGCGACTTGTCGCGATGCTACAAATACTGGATGGCCCTGACGGACTGCGACGGGTTCCGCATAGATACCCTCAAGCATGTGACGAAGGAACAGGCACGGAATTTTTGCGGCGCCGTCAAGGAATTCGCAGCCAATCTCGGCAAGCAGAATTTCTTCCTCGTCGGTGAGATCTCCGGCGGAGATTATGCCCAGGACTACTATCTCGACGCTCTCAATCGTAATCTCACTGCAGCGCTGGATATCGGAGAGATGCGTCCCATTCTCAATGGTGTTGCCAAAGGCCTTAGATATCCGAAGGACTATTTTGACGGTTTCGACCCCGGCGATGCCGGCATGGGATCGCACCGTAATTTGGGCTGGCGGCATGTTTCTATTCTTGACGACCATGACCAAATTTATGGCGAGAAGATCCGATTTTCAACCGATGCTTCCTGCAATCACCAGGTAGCAGCGGGCGTTACTTTGCAGCTTTTTACCTTGGGTATTCCGTGCATTTATTACGGGACCGAGCAGGCCTTTGCCGGACCTGAGCCTTCCGAGAGGAAATGGCTGCCGGGCTGGAAGGCTTCGGACCAGTACCTGCGTGAGGCGATGTTTGGCCCGGAGCATCCAAGGGCGTCCGGAACAGCCGGCCTGAACGAACCGGATATGAATCTGCCCGGATTCGGGCCTTTCGGGACGGCGGGCCACCACTGTTTCGATGAGAATCATCCGGTGTATAAGCGAATTGCTGCGGCTGCTGCGCTTCGGAGTAAATATCCGGCTCTTCGCTGCGGCAGGCAGTATCTCCGCTGCATATCCTTTATGAACAAGCCCTTCGACTTCTACGGGCCCGGTGAAATCGTTGCCTGGTCGCGAATCCTGGACGATGAGGAATTGCTCTGTGTGCTCAACGCCAATGGTACCGGGCAGCGGGGAGCAGATGTGATGGTGGATGCAGAACTCAATTCGGGCGATGCCGGCACGATGACTGTCGTCCTGAATTCAGCCCAGGTTATCGACACGCATGGATTTTCGGGTTCGCACGCGGCAGGCTCGGAGATACCGGTCAACAGAACCGCGGACGGCAGGGCGTTTATCAATATTCGAAATGTTCGGCCCGCGGAGATGATTGTACTGGCAAATCATCCATAACTGGTTAAGAGCCGTAAAAAGGCCTTGCGAGTTCATACCGCATAGATAAAACAGTTATTTGGTTTTTGTTGGATTTAGTTTTTAGCTTAATTATCGGTCCTCGAGATCATAAAAGCCAAATAATACCAGAACGGTTTATATTTTGCTGATGCAATTGCGATATATCCTGGCAAAAACCCATTTTTTAGTCTGAAAACAGGAATTTAGGAAAATCAGAAAATTCTATTTCGGCAAAAATAATTTCAAATTGGTATAAGCCGGTAGATTGGTTAGATTTGGACAAGATTGGAAAATTGTAAAAATATCATTTTTTTGTTGAGCAAAAAGGACATTTTTGTCTATAATGTATATAGAGAAACTTAGCAAGGATTTTTATAATGAAGCTGACTACAAAAAGTGAATACATTTTGCTGGCACTTATCTACATTGCACGCAACGAGAACAGAGGTTTTATAAAAATAGAAGAGATTTGCTCACAATGTGATGTTCCCAAGAAATACATGGAGCTTCTATTCTCGTTCTTAAGACAAAACCGTTACGTAAAGACCAAAAGGGGAATCAGTGGCGGCTACAAGTTAGCAAAGCCGGCATCCAAAATAACCATTGCTGAAATAATAAGGCTAATGGATGGTGCTTTAGCCCCAACAGAGTCGGTAAGCAAATACTTTTTCTCTGTTACTCCTATATCTAAGGAGAAAAAAGCCACAAAGATATTTAAGGAGATACGGGATTACATTGCCAACAGACTTGAAGCTTTGACACTCTCCGATCTTGTTTAGTTTCTGAATAATTGTCTTGTTTGTATGGAGTCAAATTTGCAGAGTGAATGTATGAAATCATGTTTTAAGTTTGTTTATGAGTGTTAAAAGTTTGGCTTTGAAATTTTATTTTATTGCCAAAACACTTTAATCGAAAGGAGCTAAAAATGCCCGCCTTACCAGAATCTGGGGTCTTTTTCTGTGAGGATATAGTCGATTTAAATTTAGAGAGGTGGAAGCTCAAGCAATTAGCAAGTTGTGGCAGATCCTTAGTCGATGGGTTTCGAGGGGTTTACGTCTTTATCGAATCAAATGGCCGTCAGAACAACCACTTCCTGATAACAATTGGATTGACGCGAAACGACCCACTTTTTACATATAGTGCCACTATTTTAAGCCGATACAAGTCTCTGAAACTTTTATGCCAGTTCATCAAGGGGCAAAAATAAGTTAGATTTCAACTTTTAGATATTAGAAGGAAATAGATATGCCATCGCCTGCAAAATCAAGAGTCTTCTTTGATGAGGAGACCATAAATCTGGACCTTTGGAGACTCAAGCAGATAGCAAATGTGGCGCACTCAATACTTCCCTCAGCCCAGGACCATTACATTTTTGTTTGTTTGGACGATCGCGTAGATAATCGTTTCCTGGTTATGCTCAGCTGCACGACAAACATACCGCTGGTTTTATGGCAAGCAACAGTAGTTGGTGAAAACGAAAAGCCACACATTAAAGAACTGCCCGTACAGAAATAGATTCTGTGGTGTTTTTTTGTCTGTCCGTTTCTGTAGTAGGGATTAGAGGTTATATGGTTCTACGGTTATGGAAGCTCTCAGTGGTTATTATCACTTTTCGCTAAGGTGATTTAATACCTCCCTATTCGGATGTGGATGAGCAATTCTTGCAGACTAAATGAACGATAAAGAACTTTGCAGTTAGACACATTATAATATAAAATAGTTTAGTTTGTTTAGGTACTTTTAGTTCAGAAAGGTCATTAGTCTGTATGAGTCTTGAAAGTTTCTTTAATCCCAAATCGATTGCTATCGTTGGCGCCTCCCGCCAAAAAGGCAAAGTCGGGTACGAAATCTTAGTAAACATGATCGGGGCCGGATACGAGGGGGAAATATTTCCGGTCAATCCAAAAGCAGATACAATTAAGGGATTAAAGTGCTACCCTGACCTTCAATCTATCGGTAAGGCCCCCGATCTGGCAGTCATTATCATTCCGGCCAAGTTTGTCCCTGCAATGATGCAGCAGTGCGTGAAGGTCGGGGCAAAGTCGGTCATTATCATTACCGCAGGTTTCAAAGAAGTCGGCGATGAAGGGCGAGAGCTTGAAAAACAGGTCGTTCGCATCGCAAGACAGGCCGGCATCAAAATCATCGGCCCCAACTGTCTGGGAGTAATCGCACCGGCGAACAAGCTCAACGCCAGTTTCGGCGGAGACCTGCCGGCGGAAGGGGTCATCGGCTATCTCTCGCAGTCCGGGGCGTTACTCGCTGCGATTCTCGATATGGCCAACGCGAACAGTATCGGATTCAGCAAGCTTGTCAGCATCGGCAACAAGGCGGACGTCGATGAGCTGGATTTGATAAAAGCTCTGGGCGAAGATGAGGATACCAAAGTGATTGCCGGTTATCTCGAAAGTATTACCGACGGCAATGCTTTTGTAAGTCAGGCGGAGCGAATTTCGCATGACAAACCGATCCTCCTGATGAAGTCCGGCGGCACACAGGCCGGTGCCCAGGCCGCCTCCTCTCATACTGGAAGCCTGGCCGGCAGCGAGACGGCGTACGAATGTGTCTTCGAACGGGCAGGAATCATCCGGTGCGATTCGATAAAGGAGCAGTTTGATTATGCCCAGGCATTTGCCGACCAGCCGCTTCCCGCGGGGCCGAGAGTCGCTGTAATTACTAATGCCGGCGGCCCGGGAATTATGGCTGCCGACGCTATCGAACGAGTGGGGCTGACTTTTGCGAAACTTGCCGATGAAACGATTGAGACATTGGCCTCCAAGCTGCCGGCGGCGGCAAACTTCAATAATCCCGTTGACGTGCTGGGAGATGCGCTCGCCGACCGATACGAATTCGCGCTTAATGTAGTTCTTGGTGACTCTAATGTTGATATTGTTCTTGTCCTTCTGACACCCCAGGCAATGACCGAACCCGTGGCCACTGCCGAGGCGCTTGTGGCCGGTAGAAAACACGCCAAGCCGATTCTTGCTTGTTTCATGGGGGCTGAGAAGGTACGGGATGGGGTGAAAATTTTGCGGCAAGGGAAGATACCGCAGTATGATGCCCCTGAAAGTGCCGTTTCGACGATCAAAGCGATGGCGGACTATGTAAGGTGGCGCACCAGGCCCAAACGGGTCGTAAAGCTCTTTCCGGTCAACCGCCGCAAGGTCGAAAACATTATCGAAAGACACCTGCGCCAAGACATTCGTGAGATCGGCGAGACCGAATCCAAGGAAATCCTCGAAGCCTATGGTTTCGTGACCCCGAAAGGTTCCGTCGCCGCCACGGCCGAGCAGGCGGCCAATATTGCCCAACAGTTGGGATTCCCCGTCGTGCTTAAAATTTGGTCGCCGGATATACTGCACAAATCCGACGTAGGCGGAGTCCAGGTTGGCCTGAACAGTGTCAAGGAAGTAAAGGATGCCTTCGACCTGATGATGTATCGAATTCCGAAGAAGCTCCCCGATGTCGACATCCTCGGTGTGCTTGTGCAGGAAATGTGCAGCGGCGGAAAAGAGGTGATTCTCGGCATGAATCGCGATCCGCACTTTGGTCCTCTGATGATGTTCGGGATGGGAGGCATAATGGTGGAGGTCCTCAAAGACGTGTCGTTTTACCTGGCGCCGCTGACGGCCGAAGAAGCAAAGCAGATGCTGGTGAACACAAAAACGTATCAGATGCTGAGCGGAGTCCGCGGCCAGGAGGGTGTGGATATCGAGACAATTGCCGAGGGTTTGCAGAGGCTTTCACAACTAGTGACGGAATTTCCCCAGATCCAGGAAATGGACATCAACCCGTATGTTGTTGGTCCGGCGGGCACCACGGCGATTGCTGTTGATGCCAGAATGAGTGTCGAACAGGTTTAGAGGGACCCCATTTTGCATTTTGTGTCGAGGGCGTCCCGCCCTCGAATCGCGGGCAAGATGCCCGCGACACGAAGCAAAATGGGAACCCAAGAAAGAGACGTAAGCATGAATGAATTTGATTGGAAACAGAAGTATAAGGACAAAACAGGCACTGCGCCGGCTGCGATGAAGCTGATTAAGTCCGGCAACAGCATATTTATCGGGACCGGCTGCGGCCAGCCGGAGCATCTCGTGAACGCTTTGGTCGAGCATTCGAGCAAAATCTACGACGCTCACATTGTTCATCTTTTGACGATGGGGACAGCTCCCTATGCTGATGAGAGATTCCGCGAAAAATTCAAGATGAACAGCTTTTTTATCGCCGACAATGTCCGGCATGCTTTGGACAAAGGGATCGGAGATTATACGCCGATCTTCCTGTCGGAGATACCTCAAGAGTTCGAGACCGGGCGAATTCCCGTCGATGTTGCCCTGATCACCGTGACGGAACCTGATGTCAGCGGTCTATGTAGCCTTGGTGTCTCAGTGGATATCGTCAAATCCGCCGCCTCCAACGCCAAGTACGTGATTGCGCAGGTCAACAGCCGGATGCCTCGAACGTTCGGCGACAGTTTCATTCACGTCAACGCGATCGAGATGCTGGTGCCGTGCGACGAAGACATCATCGAGGTTCGGGAACAAAATCCGACTTCAACGTTGCGCCGCATCGGTCAGAACATAAGCAGGCTCGTGGAAGACGGCAGCACAATTGAGTGCGGGATCGGGCGGATTCCCCAGGCCCTGGCCGAATTCCTGAAAGATAAAAAAGACCTCGGAATCCACACCGAAATGTTCAGCGACTGGATTATCGACCTTATCGAGTGCGGGGCAATCACCTGTGCCAAAAAGTCTCTCAACCGGGGCAAAATTGTCGCCAGTTTCTGTATGGGCTCGAAGCGGCTCTACGATTACATCAACAACAATCCCTTCTTCGAATTCTATCCTAGCGAGTACGTCAACGACCCCTATATTATCAGCC
>JBARRE010000403.1:0-7770 GCA_049644065.1 Sedimentisphaerales bacterium
TCCCGGCATCGAAAGCCTCTAATTCGGCAAGAATCCCGCGTGATTTCATTTCGTTGGCCAGTTTCTGAATCATCTCCGGAGAATTAATGCTGGCTACGCGATTAAAGTTCAGGGAGCTGAGCGTCAAGCTTCCCATATCCGGCTTCAAGTCACCTTCCAGTTGCAAAGGCGCAGCGCGTTTTTCGAACTCGTGTATGTTGCGTCCACTCAATGAAACACAGATGATCAAATCTTTGGAGAACGACCTTATGCCGGCAATGATTTCACCGAAGACTTCCGCCTTATAAGTGGACTTGCCCGTTGCGGCATCACGTGCATGCAGGTGAACCATGGTTATTCCAATATCGACGGCCCGGCGAACATCCTCTATGATTTCTTCAGCCGAGATAGGGACGTGCGGCGTCATTTCTTTCGTTGGAATCATTCCTGTTGGTGTGAAATTGACTATCAAGTCCATCAAGTTTGTCCCTCGCTTTTCTAAATCAACAGCAATTTGAATATTTATTTTATTTCCTTCACCAGGCGAGCCGGCACGCCGGCCACAAAGCAGTTGTCGGGAACATCACGATTAACCACAGCTCCGCCTCCCACAACCGCGTTTTTACCGATTGTAATGCCGTGGACTATCAATGCGCCGGCCTTAATTCCCGCACCTTCCTTGATCAAAACATCTTTGACACCGCATGTGTGAGCCAGGCGTTCTTCCAGGAATGCGTTGAGGTTGTACCTGTTGTGCGTCATGATTATCACGCCCGGGCCAAGGCTTACGCCCCTTTCTAATATAATATTGCCGGTCAGGTCCAGGAAGTTATTGCCGTTAATAAGGCAGCCATCGCTTATTGTCAGATTGGCATAACCTTGTCTTCCACCATGCAAAACAACCGGCGAGTGAACATAGACACGGTTTTTGCTTACCTTGGCGCCAAAGGCCCTGAGAATCGCCGCGTTGACGGGCCAACCAAATTGAAGTATCCGCGGAGGGCCGATAATTTTGAAGAGCGACACCAGTAAAATCTTTGCTAACGGTACAAACAATTTATTAATGTATTTGCGCAAAGTTGTTATTCCCTTCCCGGCCGCCTGTGACAGGCGATTGTTTCTTTGTACTCTTGTCCTTTTTCCAAACTTCACCGCACGGGAGTGCAACCCGATTCAATTATCGTTATCGGCCTGAACATGTAGCGAGTTGAGGAAAATGAACGCCGGAATATCGCGATTCACATCAAGATACGGACTTTTTCAAAACTGCTACGGAAATTGTTTCCCGCTACAAAAACGGTAGAATCTGAATCGGACTTTCCGCTCGACCATTCTTGTCCGTCAACGTGCTGCAATCGGCATTGAATTGTCAGGAGAAACCTGATATTCTGTTGAAAATTCGGCTCTCAGCGCGTGCCTGAGCAAAAACTGACGAAAGAATCTCGTCTTTAGGTAACGTAAATATTTAGTCCAGACAGTAGGGGCAACAATCTTGCGGCAAGATCAATCAATTGATGTGCGGATCGTAGAGGGCGCGGAAGGCATATCCGAGTTCGGCGACGATTGGGACGATCTGTTTATTCGCGCCATGGATGCATCACCTTTTCTCTCACGTTTCTGGATAAAAACATTTGTCGAGGAGGGCAGGCTGTCGGGCACTCCCTTGTTTGTTCTTGCCTTCTCCGGCACCAGACTTGTTGCCTTGTTTCCAATAGCGGTCCGCAGAGTACTGAACATAAAAATAGCTGTGCCGATAAGTGCCGGTGTAGGTGCTTATCTGGGACTGCTGATCGATCCGGACCATCGATCAGCCGTAAAGGACATAGCGGATTTTATTATTTCCGGGAAAATCTTCGATATATACTACAATGCTGACCTGTCTTCCGAGGACACGGCGACTAATGATCTGCTGGGTGAATTGATGATCCGTGGATATCACTGCCGGAAGGTATTTCGAGATCCGTGTTTCTGTCTGCGATTAGATTGTTCCTTCGACGAATACCTCAGGAAAAAGAAACCAAAGGGCAAACAACGCTACCAATTGCATTATAGGGAAAAAAAACTCTACAAATCCGCAGATGTACGGATTGCTCGCTATGTAGGTACGGAAATTACGCCGGAAGTCAACCAGCGGGTTGCTGCCATTCAACTCGAAAGCTGGATGAAAAGGCGCGGCGCCGCCGTGCAGGGAAAACCATTCTACCAAAAGCTCATGGAGAATATGGCCGCCGGTGGTTTCGGGCAGGTTTGGCTGATGACGATTGACGGAGAGGATGCCGCGTTTGTTTACTCGTTTGTTGCTCATGGTCAACATCATTCTTTCTGGACCGCGTTCAAGCTTAAATATGAATCGCAGTTATCTATCGGCAAGATGCTGCTGATGCAAGTTATTCGCGATGCCTGCGAGGACGGCATTCAATTGTTCGATTTCAATTATGGGGATGCCGAGTACAAGCGCTTTTGGGCCACGGATTGCTACAAGGTCTTTAGGGTCGTAGCGGGCCGCGGTTTTATGGGGCATCTGATAGTAATGTTTTGTTATGTCTTCTTTCGGCTGGGGCAGATTAAATGGTTGCACTCTTCTTATCGCCGGATAAGAATAAGCTTGAGCCGTTTCAAAAAAAGGACAGCATGATCTTGTTTGGATTTTATTAGGGACGTTAACTTATTTCTGAGGTTGAAAAAAAGGCTCATCCGGTTCATTCATACCAATCGTAACTTATCTCCGGAGAACCATAAACTTCAGTGAAAGGTCGTCCCGATGCTTCACAGAGCGATCGAAGTCTTCGCATTCGCTCATATCCAACCGTTCGGAGAAAATTGTTTCGTGCAGGGCTATCCAGCGTCACTGCTTCTTTCCAGACGGCTCGCCCGGCCATCACGCCGCTGGCTCCCGCCTCACAGGCGATGCGCACCTGCTTTAGAAAAGTATCATAAGAAACACCGGCGGACAATAATACCCAGGGAGCTTTGCTTGTGTCCGTCAACTCCTGGCATGCATCGCGCCAGATATTTTCATCCGGCTCGACGCTTACATCCACTGGAAATTCCGCTTTGAGAATATCAACGCCTAACGGCACAAGACGACGAGCAGTTTCAATCACCACCTTTCGTCTCTGCTCCGGCGGCAAAGGCCCGTGCGAACCGTCGGAAGCATACGATAACGGTTCGAGGAAAAAAGGAATGTCATATCGCGCGCAATCGGCGGCCACTTCCTGAACAAGCGCCTCTCGCTCGCCGGCTTCCGAGGCATCAGGATTGTAGTATAGCAGCATTTTCACGCCGGAGGCCCCCATACGAACCGTCTTTTCAACCGACCAGTTCTCAACCAGGCCTGTCGTACGATTTAAAGGATCGCCCGTCGAACCGGTATCCAAAGCAACTATCAATCCTGTCCCGGCGGGCATCGAGCCGTCGGCCACACATTGACCGGCGGCCGTTTCCGGATCCAGCAAAACTGCGGTTGTCGCCGGCGCCAGGTGCCGTACGATATCTTTTTTCAGGGCTGTCAAAGCTTCGTCTGTCTTGCCCTGTGGTGATTCTTTTTCCAAAGAACGGCGAAGCGGACCGCGGTGATCGACCGCCACTACGGCAAAAGTACCTGTAGAACCGGCCGTCTGCTGCAACCGGCGCCATTTACCAACGGTCAGTGCATTCGATTTTGGCAACTCTCAAACTCCTTTCGCTCGCAAGTATTCGCGGTTGCGCCGGGCACTTTCCTTCGGCGATCCCATCCCAGGCAAAACATCCTGCTCAACTACGACCCAGCCGTCATAATTTTGCTTCTTTAACCATTTCAGTACCGCCGGAAAATCGACACAACCTTGTCCGAGTTCGCAAAATACTCCTTGTCTAACCGATTCAAAATAGTCCCAACCTTCGCTGCGCGCGCTGTCGGCGATTTGAGGATTACAATCTTTGAAGTGCATATACCAGATACGTTCGGCAAAAAGTTCAAGGCCTTCCAGCACAGCTTTCGGATCGTTATTTCCTGAACCGTACGCAAAGTGACCGGTATCGAACACCAGTCCCAGCAGGCCGGGATCGGTCATCTCAAGCAAACGGGCAATCTCGTCGCGCCTTTCAATAAATCCAGCGCAATGATGATGGAACACTGTGCGTAAGCCGGTTTGCGATTTTACCGCCCGTGCAATTTCTTCAGCGCCACGGGCAAACACCTTCCACTGCTCATCGTTCAGGCTCATTTCGCTGCTTGTACGCCCGGCATTGGCTGTCCGAACCGCATCGGTTCCATTATCATCGGCAAGCGCCAAAAACGGCGATTGTTCATACTCGCCCCTCTCGGCGACATCAGCCAACAAGCGGGCAATCTTTAACGATTCGGCCACGCCGGCTTTATGGGCATCGGCATTTTTCAACGCCACCGGCACAAACGCACCGAGCATTACCAGCCCGCGCCAGGCCAATTCAGCGTGCAATTCCTCCGCACTTGTAGGCATGAAATCCCAATCGCCCAACTCGGTGCCGTCGTAGCCTGTTTCCTTTAACTCATCGAGCATTTGCCCGTAAGGTACTACTGTGCCCTCAAAACCTTCGAATTCCAGTGAGCCCCAGGAGCACGGAGCATTCGCGATGCGAATTGTCGACATGCAAGTCCTTCCATTTCTTCTTAGAAGAAAAACCTCTCCAGTTTAATATTCTTTTCCCATTCCTTGCGGGCTTGTTTGACGCCGTCCATCTCGCTGACTTCGGCCACCGGCACATCCCACCAGCTTTCATAGCCGGGCACACCTACATCACGGTCATTCCGGACATAAATCACCGTGGTCCGATCGGTTTTTTTGGATTCTTTGAACGCTTCGACAAAATCGTCATACGTTTTGCACTCGATAACGTGAGCACCCAGCCCGCGGGCATTCATTGCATAATTTACCGGAAGTGCTTCAACTTCATCCGATTCATCGTCGGGAAGCTTGTTATCGCTGGGAAAAGCATAACGTGTGCCGAATCCTTCCTGACCTATCGAACGGCTGAGCCCGCCGATACTGTTAAAACCCTGGTTGTCCATAAGAACGATAGTAAGTTTATATCCTTCCTGTATGGAAGTGACAATTTCATTGCACAGCATCAGGTAGCTGCCGTCGCCCACCATGACAATCACTTGCCGCTCCGGAGCCGCCATTTTGATTCCCAGCCCGCCGGCAATTTCATAGCCCATGCAGCTATAGCCATATTCGAGATGGAAATTCTTCGAATGTCGGGTACGCCACAATTTATGCAGGTCGCCGGGCATGCTGCCGGCTGCATTTATCATCACGGCGTCAGGTTCGCTCAACTCGTTAACTACGCCAATCAATTCACCCTGACTCGGCAGTGGCTTATTGCGAATCGCGTAAATCCGGTCCACTTCTTCCTGCCACTGGTCATGCAGTTCCTCGACCTTTTGCTGATAATCCTTCACGACATGGTAACCTTCCAGCAATCCGGTCAGCTCCTCAAGAGTCACACGTGCATCCGCTAATAATGGCAAAGCAGCGTGCTTGTATGCATCAAATTCGGCAACGTTAATATTGATAAAACGAACATTGGGATTTTGAAAAGCAGTCTTGCTTGCTGTCGTAAAATCGCTATAGCGTGTTCCAATGCCAATGACCAGGTCTGCCCGGCAAGCTATACGGTTTGCGGCAAAGTTCCCCGTGACACCTATGGCGCCGAGGTTCAGCTTGTTATCGTAGAGCAAGCTGCCTTTGCCCGCCATCGTTACGCCCACCGGAATGCCTGTCTTTTCAACGAATTGTTCGAGAACATCCTGTGCTCCACTGTAGATCACCCCACCCCCGGCGATAATCAAAGGACATTTGGAACCGCTTATCCACCGGGCCGCTTCCGCCAGAGCTGTGTGATCGGCCCTGTTACGAGGGATGCTCCAGATGCGTTTTTTAAAGAACTCGACCGGATAATCATGTGCTTCGGTTTGAGTATCCTCGGGTAGTGAAATCGTTACCGCACCGGTATCGGCAGGGCTTGTTAGCACTCGCATAGCCTCAGGCAATGCTGTCAATATCTGGTCGGCCCGGTTAATGCGGTCCCAGTATCGACTCACCGGTTTGAAACAGTCACTTACCGATATGTCCTGGGTGATTTCAGACTCCAACTGTTGCAGAACCGGCGCTACATTGCGACGTGCGAATATATCACCCGGCAGCAGCAGCACAGGGAGATGGTTAGTCGTCGCCACGGCGGCTCCGGTAATCATGTTGGTCGCTCCGGGGCCGATAGATGAGAGACATACGAACGTCTGCAGCCGATTTTTCATCTTGGCATAAGCAGCCGAGGCGTGCACCATCGCCTGCTCATTGCGGGTCTGGTAATAGCGAAACTGTGGATATTGCTGTAACGCCTGCCCTACCCCCGATACACAACCATGACCGAAAACACCAAAACACCCCGCAAAGAGAGCATTTTCATCACCATCACGCTCGGTATACTGGCAGGTGAGGTACTTAATCAACGCCTGCGCCATCGTCAAACGAACAGTTTTAGCACTCATGTCAAAACCTCCAAATTGTTATTCGAGTCCCCCATAATCCTCAACAAAGGCCATCATCTCTTCATAGGTGGGCATGAAATTCGCACAGCCGTGTTTGGTGACAACAATCGCCCCGCATGCGTTGCCCATTCTTGCGGCTTTGTACCAGCCCAGATCTTTGACGTACCCGTAAAGAAATCCGGCGGCAAATGCATCCCCGGCCCCTAAAATATTTGTCACTTCAACCGGAAATCCCGGCGCTTCGATTTGCTCGATTTTACCCTGTCGATCCACCAGATGAACACAAACACCCTGGCGGCCTTTTTTTTGCAGCAACGCCCCCGGCCCCATGGAAAGCATGTTGCGAATCGCCTCGTCCACATCTCCCCGGACCTGTGTGTCCGAAACCGAATCTGTAAGTTCAATATGACTCACATCCGTCAACATCGCGGCATTTATCTCATCTTCGGTGCCGATTACGACGTCCGCCAGCCGAAGCGCCGAACGGACTACCACGCCAAACGCCCTTGGATCATGCCACTGATCGGGGCGAAAATCTATATCAAGAACAACTTTTGTCCCCGCCTGCCGGGCCAGTTCGGCGGCAAACAGTGTCGCGCTGCGACTCGGCTCCAGAGACAAATTTGTGCCGGCAAACTGAAATACTTTGCTCTCGGAAACCGGCGATTTGAGAACATCATCTATCGTCAATGCAATGTCGGCACAATTATCACGATAATAGACCAGCGGAAAACTATCCGGCGGTTCTATCCCCAGAATCACAGCGCTGGTCCGCTTGCCGGGCTTACGGCAGATATATTTCGTCTCCACTTGCTCTTGCTGCAGGAATTTCAGAATAAAATCCCCAACCGGATCTTCACCAAGCCCTGTCAATAAAGCAGTTTTCAGCCCCAGCCTTCGCCCTCCTACGCTTATATTCGTCGGCGAGCCACCAATATACGAGGCAAAACTGGTAATATCCACAAACGGCGAACCTATGTCATTGCTGTAAAGGTCTATTGATGAGCGCCCCATATGAAGCGTGTCGTATGTCCGTTTGGTTTCACTCATATAATACTCCTGTAAAAAACTACCGATACGCAAGCCGGAACGAATTAATATAACGGCAGCCGATTGTCTTTCAGCTT
Organism: Sedimentisphaerales bacterium; assembly: GCA_049644065.1. Taxonomy (GTDB): domain Bacteria; phylum Planctomycetota; class Phycisphaerae; order Sedimentisphaerales; family Anaerobacaceae; genus JAFGPJ01. The sequence goes on from JBARRE010000403.1 coordinate 7,618, forward strand.
GTAAGTATCTTTAACCCAGGTATATTTCGGATCATCCTGATTAGCGAGCGTCTGGGCGCTTCCTGCTAATACATTCAAATAATAAGTTGTGTATCCCGGGGCGCTCACCACCGGATGATAACCTTCCGGCACCAGAACGGCACAGTTATTTTC
>JBARRE010000404.1:0-2367 GCA_049644065.1 Sedimentisphaerales bacterium
CGCAAACCCATTTATCTAAAAATTATGAAGGATATATCTTGGAGATTGGAGGGGATTCCGGTATCATCCCTGTCCCGGTGAGCCATTGGTGTTGGCACTTTGGCGCCAAGATTCTTTTTTATCCCAACTGTCTAAGTCGGGATCGGTCGGATCGATTATGGTCAAAGAAAAGCCTTCGCCGTCGGTTACCATATACCAGTCATCGTCATATTTGAACTCCAGAATCGTGCTGTTGGTCCGGTCTTCCAGTTTGATCCTCTCGCCGGCATTACTCAGGCTTCCGGTATAGACGCCCGGGGCAATGTTAATACCGTTGGTTTCATATCGCCAGGCAAAGGCAGCGTAGTTCTTTACGAGCACAATATAATTACCGGGAGCCAGAGACAAATTGTCGCCGGATACGAACTCATAATAAATTCCATCGGTAAGCTTGACTTCATCGAGCAGCACCGACCTGGAACCGATGTTTTGTAATTCGACGAATTCATACTCCTCTTCGTTATAGCTGCCTGCCTGTTCCGGATGATACATGAGTTCTGTTATCCGAAGATATTGCTGCTGATCGCTGGGATTGCCGGCGTAAGTCATCGTGTCGATCAGATAATCTTTTTCAGTGAACAGATTGATTGTCTCGCCCCAACTGGACAAGTGTCTTTTGTAATTGCCCTGGACAAATAGCCCCCGGCCTCCGGTGGGATTTGCAGCCCGGGCGCGGAAGGTTGCTACATCCGGACATACATAAAGACTGCCGCCGGCGACGATAACGGTTCCGGGCAGGAAAGTGTGTTCTATGCCCCCCGAAAGTTTCCAGCCGGAGATGTCTACAGCGTATGTGTTGGGATTGATAAGCTGGATATATTCCTCATCCTGGTTACCGGAAGATGGATTATACTCGAAGCTTCCGAAGTTTATAGTCGGATTGGCAGGCTGGGCGTTCGGAATGAGCGCTGAATATGAGCCGGAAATATTGTAACTGCCGGCATTGTTTACGTTGTGGGTCACGAACAAATGTGTCCGCCGCACCGCCAGATAATCATTCTTGAGTATATTAATAGCATCCTCAAAGGATTGATCCCGAGAATATCCGCCTTGCCCTCCCCATGTCCATGGATTCGCCCATTTAATGTAATCAAGAGTTACATCCGGGGCCATTGCGGTGAATAGTACGTCGATACGATTTTCGATAAATAACTCATTGTAAGGCGTGCCCGGTGCTTTTATCAGTTCGTCCATTACCGTACGCAGTCTTCGGAGATACATTTGGCGCACGGTTGAATCGTTTAGAAGCGCATCTATGAGGTGGTTCCAGTGGTAATTCCACTCCTGGCAGTCCTGTTTGCCGACGAAAGGATGAGAGGGCTTTACGTCTGTCGGCTTGCCCGAGACCCGGTCATCAGCGGCATAGATATAGTCATGGTACGATGAACCGGTCCAGTTCGAGCCCCATGTTAAGTCATGGTCCCACGGCATGAAGAACCATTCGCCGGAGCCGTCTGAGTCGCGATATAGGTAATGGTTCTTGTGGGGATGGTCGTTTTGATGCGTAATAATCGTTCCGACAAGATAATTCAGTGTAAGCGGCAGATTGACCTGATCGAAGATATTATTGTGAAGTGTTGTGCCGCTGGTGTTGTTGATACTTGAAATAAAATTGGATATATCAGCGGTGCCCTCCCACCGGCGTGTTTTCTTTTCGCCTGGACTGGTAAAGGTGCTGTACATCTTGTACAAAGCACCATCAGGATCAAGGCCCTCACGTTCGAGCAGTTCTTCCTCCGGCTCTTCTATGAAAACCTGTACGCCGTAGAACTGCCCATTTCGTTGCGCTCTCATCGGGAATGACTCGCTGCCCGGACAGCCGCACCAGTCGTATGCTTCGAATGCAAGATTCTGCCGCAGATATGCCTTGTCGCTGTATGTGCTGTTCAAGTTGAATTCATCGACTCGCGGCTTGTTGGGGTCGTATAAAAATTTATAACCTCGATTAAATCTGAATTTGAAATGTTTTTTTGGCGCTCCTGCGGTGCTTCCGCCTCTTATGTGTATTACTATATTATCATAAAATTCGCCTAAAAAGTAAACCGAGCCTCGCGTTCCGCTGTTTGTTTCCGATGCGTTGACGTTTTCTACGAACCACTCAATTACGGGAAGACTGGAATTTATGGAACTATTAGCTACAACCGTTCCGAAATACTCGGGCGAATCGTTGGGATAAGGATACAACGGGAATCGCGAGGTGTTGCCTTTTGTGTCCTCTGCTGTGACTTTCCAGCGAATCATATCGCCGGGATTATAGGCTAATGAAGGAACGCTTGCGGTATAAATGCCGTCTCCCGCCATTGCGTCCGCCCCCGTACCGTTGTCCAC
>JBARRE010000405.1:0-8174 GCA_049644065.1 Sedimentisphaerales bacterium
ATAAGGGACTAAGCGAGGTCGCCGCCAGCCGGTTCGACGGCTATGAGCCTCTGGCCAATAATCCGGAGGAGCTTGACCGGCTCGGACCGCTACTCAAAAAGCACGGCCTCGAAATGAGATCGTTATATGTCAACAGCGTCCTTCACGAACGTGACAAGGCCGAAGCAAGCATCGAATCGGTACTTGCGATTGCACGCAAGGCCAAAGGTCTCGGCACAAAAATCATCGTGACAAATCCCAGCCCGATCCGCTGGGGCGGGCCGGAAGACAAGGACGATGCCCAGCTCAGAGTACAGGCGGCGGCGATTGAAAAATTAGGGCGACAGCTAAAAGCTATGGGACTTACGCTGGCGTATCACAATCATGATATTGAATTTCGACATGCGGCGCGCGAGTTCCACCACATGATGGCCGGCACCGATCCGGCGTACGTTACGTTATGCCTCGATGCGCACTGGATTTACCGCGGGGCGGGCAACTCGTCGGTCGCGCTGTTCGACATACTGAAACTCTACGGCTCAAGAGTCACCGAGCTGCATCTTCGCCAATCGAAGCACAACATCTGGACCGAAGCAATGTGCGACGGCGACATTGACTACCCGGCGTTGGCAAAGTACCTTCTGAAAATCAACGTCCGGCCGCATCTCGTCATGGAACAAGCCGTAGAAACCGGCTCACCCAAAACAATGTCCACAATCGAAGCCTCCCGGAAAAGCTCCCAGTACGCTAGACGTGTCTTTGCCGAGTTTGCGTAAGATCGGACTTAATTGGGCCTTGAGTTTACTAAGCATGGGCATTAGTTTTTGCTTTCTTGTGAGCTCGATTGTGCAGGCTCACGTCGAGAACGGTTTTTAGAACGACCAGTACAACGAGCAGGGGGGCGGGAGAACCGATTGCCATTGTCAAAAAGCCGCCGGCCAGAATGGCTATGTGCATGACAACGATGCGCCCGTAGGGGCTGCCCATCAGCTTGTCGGGTTTGGCGGTAGCGTACTCACCTTTGAGCAGATAATTCTGAACGAAGGAGACGCCGTGACTTATAAACAGCGCCAGCACGGCAAATCTTACCTGCGGAGGTATCACCGAATACATGTACTTAATGACATTGAACAACATCTGGACGAAGACCAGAAAGCAGGGCCAATTCATTCGGCCCATAGGCGGACCTTGCTCTCCATCATGGAACAGTGCCAGCACGAAAAAGCCGTGGACAGCCATAAAGCCGCCGTAGTGAACGATAAAGAATGGAATGAGAAACAGCTTGCCCAGGTGCGCGGCAGGGTGGGCCACCCCGGCGAACACCATCTTCAGGACATTGTAGAATCCGACGACAATGTTCTCCGTCCAGTACAGCAGAACAATATAAAAAGCATCCCAGCCGAGGAACAAAACGCCCCATACCGGTATCGCGTTCGCCGCTAAAAGCGAGATGACCGGTACGTCGAGCCAGTCTTTTTTTGAGAGCTTCATGTACCGGGCGTCATTTTTCTGTGACGGTGGGGTTCGGCCGCCTTTGGCATTTTAGCATATTATTCGATCACGTGGATATTCTTGGCTTCGCAAATATCCTTTAGTTTTTTTGGCCAGATGGTTGCGCTGACTTCGCCGATATGGGCCTTCTTCAGGATTAGCATAAAGGTTCGTGACTGGCCGATACCGCCGCCGATACTCAGCGGAATCTCGTTGTTGACGATAGCCTGATGGTACGGATACTCGAGCATATTGATCTGACCTGAAAGCTCCAATTGTTCCACGAGTGTATCTGCGTTTACACGGATGCCCATCGAGGTAAGTTCGTGCCGGCGCTTCGTTACAGGATTCCAGACGAGAATGTCACCGTTCAGGCCGTGCATAGGCTGGCCGGCCTCGCTTGTGGTCTCGGTCACCCAGTCGTCATAGTCGGCGGCGCGCATTTCGTGCGGATAGCCGTCTTTAAGAACCCAGCCAATGCCGATAATGAAGACAGCGGGGTATTCCTGCAGGATCGCATTCTCTCGCTGCTTGCGTGGCAGGTCGGGGAATCGCTCCAGTATCTCTTCGGCATGAATAAAGGTCAGCTCGTCGGGCATGTCGGGATATTTGTCGGTCTTCAATTGTGGGAGGATTTCCTGGACGTGCGTTTCGGCGCCTTTGAGGACCTTCCAGATTTTCCGTACCACCTCACGCAACAGGTCCAGGTTGCGTTGCTCGGCGGTGATAGCCAGTTCCCAGTCCCACTGGTCAACATACGCACTGTGGTCGTGATCGAGAAAGTAGTCCTTCCGTATGGCACGCATATCAGTTATCAGACCCTCGCCAATCTCCATGCCGAATTGCTTCAGTGCCATGCGTTTCCACTTGGTGGCGGCCTGGACAACCTGAGCATCAACCGGGTTCTTGTCGCGATCGTTCGAGACGTGGAACTCAATCGGGGTTCGTGAGCCATCGCGGTCGAGCATGTCGTTGACGCCGCTCTCGACGTCCACAATCAGCGGGACGGTTACACGAATCAGGTTCAGTTCCTTGCAGAGGTTTTCTTCTATATAGTCTTTGACGGCATAGGTGGCAAGCTGGGTTTCCTTTGGATTCAATAAAGAGCTGTAATCCTGCGGCAGGATTTTCTCCAATTCGTCGTAGTCCCCAATCCCCGGGCCAGCCAAATCCGCTTTCTTTTCGTCTGTCACTGTGCTATCTCCTAAACATTTTTTGCATAAATTTCAAAACCGTAACGTTTCGTCACTTCGGTGCTGCAAATAATAGATAAGACGACGATGGTTTTCAAGGTTCTTTCGCCAAATTTATGGAAGTAATATTCAATTAGGTGGTTTTTCTCAGCCATGCGGCGAATTGTTTTAGGCCGGCCCGGATGGAAGTTGACGGATCGTAGCCGAGCTCTCTGGCGGCTTTGGTGATGTCGGCGTAGGTGCGTTCTACGTCGCCCGGCTGAAGAGGCAGATATTCCCTGACGGCTTTTTTGTCCAGGGCTTTTTCTATTTCGATGATTAAGTCGTTGACCGTAATCGGCTCTGATTCGCCAAGATTGTAGATATTGAAACCGTCGCACCGGCCCATTGCGGCGACGATCCCGTTAACGATGTCATCGATGTATGTAAAATCACGCATCATCGAGCCATCGCCATAGACGGGAATGGGCTTGTCCCGCTCGATAAGTTTAGCGAATTTGTGGATGGCCAGGTCCGGCCTTTGCCGGGGACCGTAAACGGTAAAAAAACGCAGGCATGTTATGGACATGCGGCAAAGGTAATGGTATGTGTGACAGATCAATTCGCCGGCTTTTTTTGTCGCGGCATAAGGCGAGATGGGAAAATCAACGTTGTCATCCTCAGAGAAGGGCACTTTTTCGTTATTACCGTAGACGCTGGAGCTTGAGCCGAAAATGAACTTGTCGATTCGGTGCTTTTTCGCCAACTCAAGCAAGGCCATTGTCCCGTTCATATTGACATCGGCATAGAGCAGCGGCTGAGCGATTGACGGGCGAACGCCGGCCATGGCGGCAAGGTGCACGAGTATCTGAACATCCTCGCCGACGACCTTGCACATAACGTCACCGTCACGGATGTCGGCCTCGATGAGATGGAACTTCTCGTTTTTAAGACAGTCATTAATATTCCGGTGTTTGATCTGAGGATCGTAAAAATCATCGAAATTATCCAAAGCGTCCACGGTCCAGCCATCGGCAAGAAGCCGCTCACACAAATGCGAACCGATGAATCCGGCAGCTCCAGTAATTAGTGCTCTCATACAGTCTGCATCCTCTATTTAATGTGATTAGCGCCTGTCATTGCTGCGCGATTACGCCGAAAAGATAATGATTGCTCCGAAAGCTAAAACGACCAGGGCGATAACCCTGAAAATAAGGGCCGGTTGCTGCTCGTACCAATCGAGGATGCGTCTTATTTTTTCAGGCCCAAGCATGAAAATCAAAAGACCTCCGATCAGAAAAATAATCCCGGAGGCAAATACTATCCAGAAGTATCTGCATTCACGGGCGCCGACCAGGAACACAACCGCTAAAGCAAACCTTAATAGCCCGGCAAAATATATTCGTTTGCCCTTTTTGAAAAATCCCATCAACTTTTTAATAATATCAGGCCTGAGAAGATACGCAATTCCCATAAGAACAAAGAGGATGCCCAAACTCTTAATAACTATAACGATACGCATCAGTTTACCCTTTCCTTCGGCCCACGACAGAATAGAATTTCAAACGGATGCTCTTCCAATACTGTGATACTCAATTCCTGCTTTTTTGACTATATCGGGATTGTAAAGGTTTCTTCCGTCAAAAATGACAGGCTTGTTAAGTTTCTTCGCGATGACTTCGAAGTCGGGATTGCGGAACTCCTGCCAATCTGTGAAGATAACCAGTGCATCGGCGCCCTCAAGTACATCGTATCCATTTTGGAGAGTTTCGATTTTATCGTCCAAAGCTTCCATCGCCGAGGAGGCTGCCTCGGGATCATAGGCCCTTATTTTCATCCGGCGATCGAGAAACTTCTTGATGCAAAAAATTGCCGGCGATTCTCTGACGTCATCGGTCCTCGCCTTAAACGCCAGCCCCCAGACGGCCAATGTCGTCCGGTCTTCCGAGCCGCTGAAATAATTCACAATCCGCTCCGCAAAACGCTCCTGCTGGTTTATATTGACCTGCTGGACGGCCCTGGCTATCGTCATTTCAACGCCGTGCTCGGAGCCGGTGTGAGCCAGTGCCCGGATATCTTTCGGGAAGCAGGCACCGCCGTAACCGACACCTGGAAATAAAAATGCCGAGCCGATCCGCGAGTCACTACCGAGACCCTGCCTGACCAGCTCGATATCCGCGCCGAGCTTCTCGCATAGTCCCGAGATCTCGTTCATAAAGGAGATTCTTGTCGCCAGCATTGTGTTAGCCGCATATTTTGTCATTTCCGCCGATACCGGATCCATGAATAGTATTCGGCTGCTCTTTCGCATAAACGGGCTGTATAATTGCTGCATTATCGTCCGTACCGGGGGATTGGTTGTGCCTATGACTATCCTGTCCGGACTCATGAAATCTTCGACGGCGGCTCCTTCCTTCAAAAACTCTGGATTGCTGACATAATCAAACTGGACATCGGTTTTCGATTTTATAATATCGGTCACCTTTTGACATGTACCTACCGGCACAGTACTTTTCGTCGCTATGATTCGATAGTCACTGATATATTCGGCGATGCCGTCGGCAACCGAAAGGACTGCAGATATATCGGATGAGCCATCCGGCGCCGATGGTGTCCCGACCGCAATAAAGACAATAAGCGAATTGTCCAGGCCGTATTTAAAATCGGTGGTAAATTCCAGCCGGTTGAGCTTTTCATTGCGCTTGACCATTTCTGTCAGGCCCGGCTCGTAAATCGGGATTGCTCCATTTTTCAAATCGGCAATTTTTCCGCTGTCATTATCCACGCATACGACTTTGTTGCCCGCTTCCGCAAGGCACACGGAAGTTACCAACCCGACATAACCAATACCAACCACGCAAATCTGCATTCTATCGGCTCCTTTATTTTCGCATCGTGTTCAGATTGACAAGCTCGTTCACTCGACGACCTCTATCATATCGATATCTATTTCCACACTTGCCGCCTGGCCGAGCATATCTACCTGCAGGATCAGGCGCATTGCGCCTCTGGTTTTGGCAACAACGCCCTGCAAGCCAAGCAGGGGGCCGGCCATTACCCTGCACTGCTGGCCTGTTTTAATGTACTTATGAGGTATCAGCGGAGCGCCGGTTCGAAGGGCCTGCTCAATTTGCAGCAGCTCTTTGAGCAACTTCTCCTGGTCCTTGACTTCTATCAGGTTCGCCACACGATCGGTTCGCCACAGCTCACTTCGCTCGTCCTCGTTGCCGCAAAAAAACAGGTACCCGCCAAACAGAGGCAGCAGAGACTTTATTTTCCGCCGGCTCTTGTGCCTAACCTTCCAGCTCATCGGAAGAAAGTAGCACATATTTTTACGGATCAGATCATGGGCAAGGGCCTTTTCGTTCCTGCTCTTGGTATGGGCCACCCACCATTCGCCCTTGAAATCACTAATCGATTCGGCTTCCGGCCAGATTACCGGAGGATTTTCACTTACTTTCAGCAATTTTTTTCGTCCTAATTTATTCCGTAAAACTTTAGTACCGTCCCGGCAACATATTCGATATCTTCCCGTGACAACTCCGGGTAAACCGGCAGCGACAAGACTTCTTTACAAAGCTTTTCGGCAACCGGCATATCGCCTTGTTTGCAGCCAAGCTCCTTAAAGCAATCCTGCAGATGTAACGGCTTCGGATAAAACACCGCCGAGCCAATATCATTATCCGCCAGGTATTTCTGCAGCTCGTCCCGTTCCGGCACGGTTATCGTGTACTGGTGATAAATGCTCACGTTGCCTGAATCAATCGCAGGCGTCCTGACAGGCGAACCGGCGAAGATGCTGTCATAGAGGGCGCCGTTTCGCCTTCGTTTCTCGTTCCAGTCATCGAGGTATTTGAGCTTGACGTTCAGTACCGCACCCTGAATACCGTCCAGGCGGAAATTGCCGCCGATCACTTTATAGAAGTACCGCGGTTTCTGCCCGTGGTCGCGAAGTGTCCTGATGTCATCCGCCAGCGAGTCAGAGTTTGTCGTAACCAGCCCGCCGTCGCCGAAGCCGCCGAGATTCTTGGTCGGGTAGAACGAGAAGCATCCGCAGTCGCCGAAATTTCCAGCCTGCGTTCCATCACGGCTTGCACCGATCGCCTGAGCCGCGTCTTCTATCACGGCAAGATTGTTCTGCTGAGCAATTTCCGTAATGGCCTTCATCCTGGCCAACTGCCCGAATAAATGCACCGGGATAATAGCACGTGTCTTTTCGGTTATTTTCTCGTCGATGCCGGCCGGATCAATATTGAAGAAGTCGGGATCGACATCGACAAAAACGGGCCTTGCACCAATCCTGACGATACAGCCGGCCGTCGCGAAAAAGGAAAACGGTGTCGTAATGACTTCGTCACCCGGCTTGACGTCCAGCGCCATCAGGCTGACAAGCAGGGCATCGGTTCCGCTCGAAACGCCTATCGCATGTTTGCTGTTGCAGTATGCAGCGACATTTTTTTCAAACTCCGCCACGGCCGGGCCGAGAGCAAAAGCCTGATTCTCGCAGACCTCGCTGATCGCCCGCATAACTTCATCCCTGATGGCCGCATACTGAGCCTTTAAATCCAGAATTGGAATCCGCATTCAAACTCCCATTAAATCTTATGCTTTAACAACTTTTTTTCCGGCACCGCGGATCGTTGCCGTGGCGTTTCGAGTATCGACAACGAGCTTCGCGTTCTTCACAATCCATTCGTAATCGTAATCACTATGGTCGGTCGAGATCAGAACAACGTCATAACCGGCTAACATTTTCGCCGACAACTTTTTACTGCTCATCCTCAAATCGTGCCGGCGTTGCTTATGGGTTTTGGGAATATAGGGATCATTGTAGTCGACCTTCGCACCCTTTTCCCGCAGCAACTCAATCAGCTCGATCGAAGGCGACTCCCTCAAATCGTCTATATCTTTCTTATACGCCAAACCCAGCACAAGCACCCTGGAGCCTTTGAGGCTCTTGCGATGTTCGTTCAACGCTTCGATTGTTTTCGTAATAACGTAGTGCGGCATACTCGTATTGATTTCGCCGGCCAGCTCGATGAACCGCGTCGGCATGCCGTACTGCCGGGCCTTCCACGTCAGATAAAACGGATCGATCGGGATGCAGTGGCCACCGAGTCCCGGGCCCGGATAAAAAGCCTTGAAGCCGAACGGCTTGGTACTCGCGGCGTCGATTATCTCCCAGACATCGATACCCATCTTGTCAAAGACGATTTTCAACTCATTGACCATCGCGATATTGATACAGCGATAGATATTTTCGAGGATTTTGGCCGCCTCGGCCGCTTCGAGACTCGATACGGGAACCGTCCGAACGATTGCCGCCCCATAAAGCTCGCAGGCCATCCGGCAGCACTTCTTTGTCAGGCCGCCAACGACCTTCGGTATAGTCTTGGTTGTGAAATCCTTATTGCCCGGGTCCTCTCGCTCTGGCGAATACGCCAGATAGAAATCCTTACCGGCTTTTAGTCCGCTGCCTTCCAGTATCGGCGCCACAAGCTCTTTTGTCGTACCGGGATACGTCGTGCTTTC
>JBARRE010000406.1:0-16160 GCA_049644065.1 Sedimentisphaerales bacterium
CTTCTATACTTGATATTGTTTCGGCGGCAGATAGTTTTGTTTTGGCGGAGATTTGAAGAAGCTTGCGTTTTGAGCCGAACAGCTTCCAGTATATCTGGCCGATTTTTGGCCAGGTTCTGGATCTGCCATACTCGTATGCCCGTCTTCGCAGCGAGTAATACAGCGTATCATTCTGAAGTATTTCTATTATTTCGCGGGCTACTTGTTGAGAATCACCGAATTGCACCAGCTTTCCCCGGCCATCGGCAAGCAGCTCCGTGGCCGCCCAATACGGAGTGGAGACTACTGCTTTGCCGGTGCCGACCGCAAACGATAACGTGCCGCTCGTCAACTGCTTCTCGCTCAAATAGGGCGTGACATAGGTATCGGCTGCGCACAGGAAGTTATGAAGCTCCTTGTCATCGACGAATCTGTTGTGGAAGATCACATGTTCCTGCAGATTTAAATCTTTGACCATTTGCTGGAGACCGAATCGATACGATTCACCCTCGTGTTTCAGTACGTTCGGGTGTGTCATGCCCAGGATGATATAGATCACGGACGGATCGGCCTTGACGATAGTCGGCATCGCCTTGAGCATTACCTCGATCCCTTTATTCTTGCTGAGCAGGCCGAATGTCAAAATCGTTCTGCGGTCTTCCAGACCAAATTTATGCTTGTAATAGTTACTGTCGACAAAAGGCAAATCAGGGATGCCGTGCGCGATCAGTTTTATTTTCCTGGTGGGTATATTATAGATGTCCCGCAGCATACTGACGCCTCGTTCGTTCATTGTAATGACTCTGTATGAGGCTTTACAGATATCCACTAACGACTTGTAGTAAGACGGGTTCGGATCATCGAGGACTGTATGCAGAGTTGTTATTACCGGGGCCTTTAGCCTGTTGAGCAGCAGGCTCAGATACGAACCGGCCTCGCCGCCAAAAAGGCCGAATTCGTGCTGAACAGAGACTACATCAACGTGACTGAAGTTAATATAATCGGCAGCACAAATATAATCGCTCTTGACATTTTGGCGGATTTCGAATTTTACCGGATCATCATATTTGTTGCCTTCCGACCGCATTGCGACCACAAGAGGTTCGAATTCGCCCTTAGCGGCTAAAGCGGTACTCTCTATCAGATCCGATGTGAAGGTTGCAATTCCACATTTTCTTGGAGGGAAAGAGGAAATAAACACCACTTTTTTCGCGGCAATTTTGGCCATCCACAGTATCCCATTTCAAATAGCTTGAAACTAACTTCTACTATTTTAGTGGTAGCCGGCATAACCGTCAAGCGAATTGACCATTGAACTGGCATAAAATTGTATTTTTTGAAAATATCCAACGATTATGTGATGTAAACTACTAATAGAAAAGAAATTAGCAAGTTTTTTGGAATTTTAGCCTAATTTTATTTTTTCCATTGCACTTGGTATTGATAAATTCGTATAATACGCTACTATTGCAGTAGGAATAACAGGGAAATACATTATGAAACTATCGACAAGAACCAGGTATGCAGTAAGGGCAATAATAGAATTAGCCCAAAACGACAGCAATAGGCCTTTACAGCTTAAAATCATTGCTCAACGGCAGGAAATATCCGTTAAATACCTTGAGCAATTGATGGCAGTCCTCAGGTCAGCAGGCTTTGTACGGAGTATCCGAGGCTCTAAAGGGGGGTATGTGCTCGCCAAGGCCCCGAATCAGATTAAACTGAACGAAGTCATGCATAGGCTTGAAGGCACCGTAGCTACGGTCGAATGTGTCGAAAACGAAGATTACTGTTCACGATCTGCTGACTGTGCGGCCAGGTATCTCTGGATGCAGGTAGAGCAAGCTATTGAAAAAGTCATGGAAGCGATAACCCTGCAGGATTTGGTCGACAAGGCAAATGACGAGAAGAAATTGGATTATCAGATATGATACAGACGGAGAAGAAATTATGAGTGCGATATTCGAAGATATCACGGCTGTTGTAGGATATACTCCATTAGTTCAAATTAACAAGCTCGGTTCAGACAAGGCCACTATTCTGGCCAAGCTCGAATCCAAAAATCCAGCCGGAAGTGTGAAAGACAGGATTGCCCTGTCCATGATCAAAGCCGCAGAAAAACAGGGCAAGATAACCGAGGGCACGGTCGTGATTGAACCGACCAGCGGCAATACGGGCATCGGTCTTGCTTTCATCTGTGCGGCAAGGGGACATCGTTTGATATTGACAATGCCTGAGTCGATGAGCATCGAGCGAAGGAAGATATTGAAGATATTCGGCGCTGATCTCGTACTGACTCCCGCCGAGCAGGGCATGGCCGGTGCGATCGCAAAGGCCGAAGAGCTTGTTGCGCAGAATCCCAATTCCTTCATGCCCCAACAGTTCAAGAATCCGGCGAATCCTCAAATCCACAGGGATACTACGGCCAAGGAAATTCTGGCTGACACGGACGGCCGGGTCGACATTCTTGTTGCTGGTGTCGGTACCGGTGGTACTCTCACAGGCTGTGGCGAGGTATTGAAGGCAAAGAACGAAAACCTGAAAGTCGTTGCGGTTGAGCCGAAGGACTCACCTGTGTTGTCAGGCGGAAATCCCGGACCGCATAAGATACAGGGTATCGGGGCGGGATTTGTGCCGGATGTTCTGAATATCGATATCATCGATGACATTATTCAGGTCGCTAACGAAGATGCTCTTGAGACGGCCCGGCAGCTTGCGTTGAAGGAAGGTATACTTTCGGGTATAAGCGGCGGCGCAAATGTGTGGGCCGCAATACAACTTTCGCACCGGCAGGAAAATGAAGGCAAAGTCATCGTGACCTTCATATGTGACACCGGCGAACGATATATCTCAACTGAAATGTATGGCTAAAAACCCAAGACGTGCGGCGTTTTGAAAGATTCCAACAATGCGGAAGACCAGGCTTACCGATCAAAAAATAAAGGACCTCGTTGACGAAATAACCCAGACATACAAGGGCGATTCCGGCATCAATTTTATCGACGTTTCTAATCTACCCGTGCGGGACAAGATTTTAGAGGTCCTCGACTTGCTTACTGAAATTCTCTTTCCCGGCTATACTGGCAAAAGATCGGTAAAAAAATCGAATATCGACTTTATCGTTATCGACATTCTCTACCACGTATATTCGGAGCTGTCCGAACAGATCGAAAGAGCTTATAAGTATCAGTGCAGGATGGAGGATTGTGACACCGGGGACTGCCGGGCAATGGCGGAGGATGCCACGTTGTATTTATTGACACAGCTTCCGAAAATCAGGGAGCTGCTGAAAGGCGATGTCGGTGCCGCTTTCGATGGCGACCCCGCGGCGAAGTCCTACGAGGAAATCGTGATAAGCTACCCCTGCATCACGGCCATTGCGACCTATCGCATCGCTCACGAATTGTATCTCCGGCAAATCCCGCTGATTCCGCGGATAATGAGTGAATGCGCACATTCCAGGACCGGCATTGACATACATCCGGGAGCGACAATAGCCAGGAATTTCTTCATCGATCACGGCACGGGTGTTGTAATCGGCGAGACAACGATAATAGGTGACAATGTAAAAATCTATCAGGGCACGACCCTTGGGGCGATGAGCTTCCCCAAAGACGAAAGAGGCAGGATCATCAAAGGCACGAAAAGACATCCGACTATAGAGGACGATGTAACAATTTATGCTGAGGCGACCATATTAGGTGACGTCACGATTGGCAGGGGCGCAATCATCGGCGGCAACGTCTGGGTAAAGCAGTCCGTACCCGCCGGTTTTACCGTGGTCACCGCCAATGCCGATTTGATATGCAGAAATCCCAAAACCGACGGCGGTATATATGAGATATAAAATGAACGAGCAAATAATCAGTCAAATTGAAGACTTAAAAGCCGAGCGTAACGCGGTGATACTCGCCCATAATTACCAGCCCGGTGAGATACAGGATCTGGCTGATTTTTCGGGCGACTCGCTGGGTTTGAGCATACAGGCTTCGCAGACTGATGCGGATGTGATTGTATTCTGCGGCGTGCGGTTTATGGCGGAGACCGCGGCGATCCTCTCGCCGGAAAAAACCGTACTTCTGCCGGAGAAGTCCGCAGGTTGCCCGATGGCTGATATGATTACCGCCGAACAACTGCGTCAGCTCAAGAAGGAAAATCCCGATGCACTGGTGGTCTGTTATGTCAACAGCTCGGCCGAGGTCAAGGCCGAAAGCGATTATTGCTGTACAAGCGCCAACGCGGTCGAAGTCGTCAACTCTCTGCCGGAAGACAAGCCAATTATTTTTGTGCCGGACCAGCATCTCGGCCAGTTTGTCGCCGAACGAACCGGCCGGAAGCTCGTGCTATGGCCCGGCTATTGCACAACACACGTGCTGATAACCGCCGATGATATAAAGGCTGCAAGGGCAAAATATCCCGATGCTATTGTCATGGCGCATCCGGAATGCACTGAGCCGGTCAAAGAAGCCTCGGACGAGTTGCTCAGCACCGGCCAGATGCTCAAGTTTGCAGCCAGGAGCACAGCAAAACGTTTTATCATCGCGACCGAGATTGGAATCATTCACGCATTGAAAAAGCAGAATCCCGAAGCGGAATTCTTTCCGGCCACAGAAAGGGCTATTTGTCCCAACATGAAGAAGATTACCATGGACAAGATAATCGGCTCGTTGCAGGAAATGCAATACAAAATTACAGTTCCTGAGACAATCAGTATCAAAGCGAAAAAGTCCCTCGACAGGATGGTGGAGATTTTGCCGGAAAAATAAGGATGGCAGAGATAAAAGAAAATTCTGTTGGCATAGTGCAAGCCGGGACTATTCGGGTCATCGAGCCGGAACAGCCCTTAGAGCTGGAGTGCGGCAAGAGGTTGGCTCCCGTTGATGTAGCCTATGAGACGTACGGCAAGCTTAATAAGGCCGGGGACAACGTAATCTTGATTTGTCACGCCCTCAGCGGCAACGCTCACGTTGCAAGCATAAACAGTCCCGACGACAGTAAGCCCGGATGGTGGGACGTTATGGTCGGTCCGGGCAAGGGGATAGATACAAACAAGTACTTTGTTATTTGTTCGAATTTTTTGGGCGGCTGCAGCGGGACAACGGGGCCATCTTCGATTAATCCGGTATCGGGCAAGCCTTTTGGACTTGAATTTCCTATTATTACTATAGCCGATATGGTGAAAGTCCAAAAGCTCATGCTTGACAAGCTTGGAATAAAAGGGCTTTTAGCAGTAATCGGCGGCTCGATAGGCGGAATGCAGGTTTTGCAATGGTCGATTGCGTACCCGGACTTTGTAAAAGCCGCCATCCCGATTGCCACAACTACACATCTCGGGGCCCAATCTATCGCGTTCGATGCAGTGGGACGAAATGCGATATTGGCGGATTCTAATTTTTCAGGCGGACAATACACCAATGGAAATGGCCCGGACAGAGGTCTGGCAATTGCACGAATGATAGGGCACATAACATACCTGTCGGAGCAGGGCATGCGCGAAAAGTTCGGGCGAGAGCTGCGAAACTCTCACAGCTATAGCTACGATTTCAACTCCGAGTTTGCCGTTGAGACATATCTGGAACATCAGGGGCAAAGTTTCGTGGGAAGATTCGACGCTAATAGTTATCTTTACATAACCAAGGCGGCGGATTACTTCGACATGGGAAAAGACTACGGCTCTCTAAAGAATGCCTTTGCAAATGCGAGCTGCAGGTTTCTGGTAATCAGCTTTTCAAGCGACTGGCTCTTTACCCCCGCTCAATCCAGGACTATAGTCGATGCCCTTGTGGCTAACAATAAAGACGTTAGTTTTTGCGATATCGCCTCGCCGTACGGTCACGATGCGTTTCTGTTGGAGCCCGATACGTTGGGCTCATTTCTTTCCGGCTTCCTGGATGCCACCTATCGGCCCGGTGTGAAGAAGGCTGGCAGTCAGACAACAATCCATAATAGTTCACTGGAGCTTAATATTAAGCAGGCCAAGCGCACCCGTATCGATTATGAGGAGATTGAATCTCTGATAGAGCCAAACAGCACCGTTCTGGATATCGGCTGCGGCGATGGCCAGTTGCTGGCAAATTTTTCTGCCGACAAGAACATTAAAGGCATGGGTATTGAACTCGACCAGGACCTTGTCCGGGCTTGTGTAGAAAAAGGGCTGCCTATCATACAGCAGGACATAGAACAAGGTTTGGAAAACTACACCGACAAAAGTTATGACTATGTCATCTTGTCCCAGACAGTGCAGACGATAAAAAATCCCGAAAAGGTATTTACCGAGCTGCTTCGGGTCGGCAGGAAAGTGATCGTCAGCTTTCCGAACTTCGCTCACTGGCGGTGCAGGGCACAACTGCTCTTCCAGGGCAAAGCGCCCGTAACCAGGCAACTTCCGTTTGACTGGTGCAACTCGCCTAACATACATTGTTTATCGCTCAAAGATTTCGACCGGCTTTGCAGGAAGCTGGGGGTAAAAGTAGAAAAAAGGATCCCTTTGAATAAAATAGCTCTCAGCCGGGTAAGATTTGCGCCTAATCTTTTTGCCGAGCAGGTAATTTACGTAACAAGCAAAGAATAAAATATTTGGATAAAAATGCTGAACATGGTTTGGAGGTACAGTTCCTCCATAACGGCCGGACGGAAATTGCCGTTACGCCGGAACATGACATATTCTTAGAAGGAGATGATAGTATGATTTTTTCAAAAGCGACAGAAAAGGATGTAACCAGGGCAATCGTATCTGAATTCGCAAAAGAATTTGACGACCACATCGAGAACGATGTGATTGTTATCGGCGCCGGTCCCAGCGGGCTCGTCGCGGCAATGGAGTTCGCCAAACAAGGCCAAAAGACGCTTGTTGTCGAGAGTAACAACTACCTCGGCGGTGGATTCTGGATAGGCGGCTACCTGATGAACAAGGTGACTTTCAGGGCGCCCGCCCAGGAATTCCTCGACGAGATTGGTGTGCCTTACCGGGAAGTAACGGAAGGATTGTATGTTGCCGACGGACCACATGCGTGTTCGAAATTGATCGCCGCGGCGTGCGATGCCGGCGTCAAAATATTGAACATGACGAAATTCGACGATGTGGTGATGCGAGACGGCAGGGTCTGCGGGGCGGTGATTAACTGGACGCCGGTATCGGCACTGCCCAGGGCGCTTACCTGCGTGGACCCGGTGGCTATCGAATCCAGGCTCATGCTCGATGCGACCGGACACGATGCCGTCGTGGTTCGATCCCTGGAACAGCGAGGACTCGTGGAGATAAAAGGCTTCGGAGCAATGTGTGTTGAAGAATCAGAAGACGCGGTTGTTGAAAATACAAAAGAGATATACCCGGGTTTGATTGTCTGTGGAATGGCCGCCGCAACCACGTTCGGTCTTCCAAGAATGGGACCTACGTTTGGAGGAATGCTGCTTTCGGGTAAGAGAGCCGCAGAAGTTACTATGGAAGTGCTGAGGTAGATTACCATCGGCATATTCCGCAAATAACAGCCGCCTGTTACTGTTACTGGTTTGCTGTTCTTAGATATTTATGAGGTAATAAAATGGACGAAAATACAAATTATCGCCTGGAGACGTTGGCTCTGCACGCGGGTCAGGAGGTCGATTCAGATACTCTGAGCAGGGCTGTACCGATTTATCAGACAACCAGTTACGTCTTTAAGGATACGGACCACGCAGCCAATCTCTTCGCGCTGAAGGAATTCGGCAATATCTACACCAGGCTGATGAATCCGACGACCGATGTGCTGGAAAAGCGGCTGGCGGCCCTGGAAGGCGGAGTTGGAGGTCTGGCATTCAGTTCGGGCCAGTCAGCGATATATGTGAGCATCTTCAACATTTGCGGTGCCGGCGGTCATATCGTCTCCTCGAATTCGCTTTACGGCGGGACGGTGACGCTCTTTAGCCATACTTTCGCCAAACTTGGCATTGAGGTGACTTTTGTCGATCCGAAGGACCCGGAAAATTTTGCTAAGGCGATAAAAGATAATACGCGTCTGATCTATATCGAAAGTGTCGGCAATCCCAAGAACGATATTTTGCAATATGAAAAAATAGCTGACATTGCCCACAAGAATGGCATGCCGGTGATTTGTGACAATACCGTCACGACGCCTATTCTTTTCAGGCCTTTTGAATACGGTATCGACATTGTCGTTCATAGCTGCACGAAATTCATCGGCGGGCACGGCACAAGCATCGGCGGCGCGATTGTCGACTCGGGCAAATTCGACTGGACGAATGGTCGCTACCCTGAGATGACTGAACCTGACCCGAGTTATCACGGAGTAAAATACGTCGAGGCCGTTGGCGAATTGGCCTACATTATAAAAGCCAGGACCCAGTTCCTCCGCGATATGGGTAGCTGTATGTCGCCTTTCAACGCGTTTCTGTTTTTGCAGGGGCTCGAAACACTGCATCTGCGTATGCCAAGGCACTCCGAGAATGCGCTGAAACTGGCGCAGTGGCTCGAAAAACAGCCGCAAGTAACGTGGGTGAACTACCCGGGGCTCGAATCGCATCCGGACCACAAGTTGGCGAAAAAATACCTGCCTGACGGTCAGGGTGCTATTCTTGGCTTCGGAATCAAGGGTGGAAAAGAGGCCGGCGTTAAGTTTATCAACAGCGTTAAGCTGGCCAGCCATCTGGCGAATATCGGCGACAGTAAAACCCTGGTTATTCACCCAGCCAGCACTACCCATCAGCAGCTCAACGAAAAAGAACAGCTTGCGGCCGGCGTAACAAACGATTATATTCGTGTATCAGCAGGCACAGAGAATATCGATGATATAATTAATGACTTTCAACATGCGTTGAAAGTCAGTTCTTAGTCTTAAGTGTTGAGTTTTGAGTTAATGGTTGAGAGTATTGTTAAAGAGAAAAGTTATGATTTTGCTCTGAAAATTATCAAACTCTGCGCTATATTGCGAAACCAGAAGCATTTTGAGATTTCGAGTCAGCTTCTGCGGTCTGGAACAAGTATTGGTGCTAACGTTGAAGAGGCTTTGGCGGGACGAAGCCGAAAGGATTTCTTTGCTAAAATGTCTATTGCCTCGAAAGAGGCCAGAGAAACAAATTATTGGCTCAGACTTATAATTGATGCAGAGATTCTTGAGAAACAGAAGTGCAGTAGTTTACTTAAGGCTTCTGAAGAACTGATAAAGATTTTAACGAGCATCGTAAAAACCGGATGCGATGAGCAGCAATATGTGTCAAGAAAAACTAAAAACTCAAAACTAAGGACTCAAAACTAATCATGTGGGAATACACGGACAAGCTTAAGGACCATTTTTTCAATCCGCGGAACGTCGGTGAAGTAGAAGAGCCGGACGGTGTCGGCGAGGTTGGCTCTCTGGCTTGCGGCGATGCCCTGAAGCTGACTTTCAAGCTCGATGAGAACGGCAAAATCGCCGAAGCAAAATTCAAGACGTTCGGCTGCGCAAGCGCCATCGGAACATCGTCGGTGTTAACCGAGATGATCAAAGGCCTGACGCTGGACGAAGCCGCCGAGTTAACCAACAAAGACATTGCCGACTACCTGGGCGGGTTGCCGGAGCAGAAGATGCACTGCTCGGTAATGGGCAGGGAAGCTCTCGAAGCAGCAATCGAAAATTACCGAAGCGGCGGCAAGAAAAAACATGAGCTTGAAGGCACTGTCGTTTGTACCTGCTTCGGCGTCACCGACCAGGAAATCGAGCGTGTCGTTATCGAGAACGACCTGACAACCGTCGAAGAAGTGACGAATTACTGCAAAGCAGGCGGCGGCTGCGGCGGCTGCCAGGGCGAAATCGAGAAGATCATAGAAAAGATACAAGGAGACAAGGCCAAAGAAGTCCCCGTACCGGCGCCGCGCCGGCCCGGCAAGATGACGAACATCCAGAAGATTCAACTCATCCAGCAGACGGTTAACGAGCAAATCCGGCCGGCCCTAAGAGCACATGGCGGCAATATCGAGTTGATCGACGTCGAGGGAAATAAAGTCATTGTTGCGTTTAGAGGAATGTGTGCCCAGTGCAAGCTGACGGAGTTCACAATGAAAGACGTCGTCGAGGCAAAGCTGAGAGAATTTGTTTCCAAAGACCTTTTCGTCGAAGAAGATAAAGAGTCCGCAGAACAGCCCCACAATCACAGAGAGTAAATCATGAAGACCATATATTTCGATAATAACGCCACTACAAAAGTTGCAGAGGAAGTGCTTGAAGAAATAAAGCCGCTGTTCTGTGATCTGTACGGCAACCCTTCGAGCATGCACACATTCGGCGGTCAGATCGGCCGAAGGATCCGCCGGGCGCGCGAGCAGGTTGCCGGCCTGCTCGGCTGCGAACCGAGCGAGATTGTATTTACAGGCTGCGGCACCGAAAGTGACAACACCGCAATCAATGGTACGCTGGCCGCGGCGCCAAACAGGCGCACAATCATAACCACGAGGGTTGAGCATCCGGCCGTATTGGCGGTTTGCCGGGAGCTGGAAAATCACGGTTATATGGTTGTCGAGCTGAGCGTGGACAGACAGGGCCGGCTCGACATGGCCGAGCTGGAAGAGCAGCTCGACGATGATACCGCACTGGTGACAATCATGTACGCCAACAATGAAACGGGCACTGTGTTCCCAATTGAGGATATCGCCGAATTAGTCACAAGCAAAGGGGCGATTTTCCATACCGACGCGGTGCAGGCCGTCGGCAAAATCCCGCTGGACCTCTCAAAAAGCAATATCGATCTACTCAGTCTCTCGGGCCATAAACTGCACGCGCCGAAGGGCGTGGGCGTCCTCTACGTCCGCAAGGGAACACGTCTGTCGCCGTTTATGCTTGGCGGCCACCAGGAAGCGGGGCGAAGGGCCGGCACGGAAAATGTCCCCGGGATCGTCGGTCTGGGCAAAGCCTGCGAACTGGCGGCGGAAAATCTCGAAGCTGAGAACAGCAAAGTCAAAGCCCTGCGCGACAAACTTGAGAAAACATTAATGCAGAAGTGCCCGGACTGCCGACTCAACGGCGATCCGGATAATCGCCTGCCCAATACGACCAATATCAGCTTTGAGTACATCGAGGGCGAAGCGATTTTGTTGATGCTGGATAAATATGGAATATGTGCCAGCAGCGGCTCGGCGTGCACATCAGGCTCGCTGGAGCCCAGCCACGTTCTGCGCGCTATGGGCGTACCATTCACCGCCGCCCACGGCTCCATCCGCTTCAGCCTGAGCCGGTACAACACCGAAGAAGAGGTAGACTACACTATCGAAAAGCTCCCCCCGATCATAAATCAGCTCCGCGAACTATCGCCTTTTGTAACAAAATGACCGGCCCATTTTCTGACTAACTTTGATGCACACAGAACCGGGTTTTCCAGGGGATTCAACTTACTCCATCTAAACTTAGCCTCATGTGCGCTGCTCAGATATTCTTTCCTGAAACTGCTTGTTTTCCACTTTTGGATTACCGCAAGTTCCGAGTTATTGTTCAAATTGTGTTCGAATGATTCCCATACTTCTTGCCGTGACCCTATACACGCCATAGGTGACGAATATCTTCTGTCCACCCAGGGACGGTACAACTCAACGTCAGCAAACAATTCCCTCTTAAAGATTCTCCGGCTTAATTGTTTACCCTTTCTTGTTTTCTGCAGTAGCGCATATATGAAGGCACACTTCTCACATTTCCCGCAGTTCCTTGACCTCCAGTTTGCAGATCCGCACGAAGAAAATGCCTGCAGATTCCTCGGAACGTGACTGAGAAGAATATTCAGGACATCGCTGTCACTAATTCCCGATATTGGGCTTCCGATCCGGATGTTTTCGTTAATCAGCCTTCGATATGTCATTTCCAGAAGTCTGAGATGCCTTGTTGTTTTCTGATGCTGGTGATTGATAATCTTATCTCGATAGCGTGTGTAATTGTCGTCGGCAGAATTCTCTATCCCTAACACAATCGTTCCCGCGCCTATTTTGTCGGCGTACATTGACAATATACCCATCAACAAGCCTATTTGATATGAGCTTAAATACCAATCACCATACGTTTCTATTATTTGTTTCCTTCTTGAAGAAAGAAAGTAAGCTGTTGCCGGCTTTAGACCGATTGCCCTGAGCTTTGGTATCCATTTTCTCAGATCCTGCCAGGACCGGTCGCCCTCGTTAAGCAAAAACGGATGGACTTTGTACCCTGCCCTCAAAAGAGAAAAAAGCGTGACAATAGAATCTTTACCGCCGCTGAATCCCAGCACAACATGATTGTTTCTGAGTCCTTTGTTGTGGTTTTTCCTTACGGCCCATTTACCGGACAGCTCCGGGCGTTTCATAAAATCGGGCCTTTGCCAAAATGCCGCCTGCTCGTCCAGCAGGGACCCTGCGGCGTCATGGAAGAGTTTACTAAACCGTGGCAGTCCGTTTTGACAGCCGATGCAGACGGATTTTGGTCTTACCTGGGCGGCTATATCGATAATTAACGGTATTGCCAATAGTTCAACATCTCGAATGCCGGTCTCTCGTTCGATTTGTTTGGGAGGCCTGAAAAATGCGTTGAAGGAAACATCATCAATTTGAAAGCATATTTTCCAGGAGGATTTTCTGCCGCTTCTTGAGACTCCAACGTATTTTAGTACTTTCGCGCTGGGCATCTGTGCAATCCACTCCTGCAATTGCGGTGGCTATTGTCTTTACGGTCCTCTCAAACCGTCTATTGCTTGCTCAGCTTCCACCGATTATATCACCTATTCCGCCGAGGATGGAGCCTTCGCCTTTTCGGGAGCCGCCGGCTCTTGGAGCATGGGCGAGGATTCGGTTGCACATCCGCGAAAAAGGCAGGCTCTGGAGATAGACTTTGCCAGTTCCCCGCAGGGTGGCAAGGAACAAACCTTCGCCGCCAAAGAACATGGACTTTAGATTGCCGGCCCGCTCAATGGAATAATCAATCCCGCTCGTGAAGGCGACGATACAGCCGGTATCCACGCGAATCGTCTGGCCGTTCAGATCGAAGGGAACCACGGTTCCGCCGGCGTGCACGAACGCCATTCCATCGCCCTGAAGCTTCTGGAGGATAAAGCCCTCGCCGCCGAAGAAGCCGGCTCCGAGGCGCTTGGTAAACGCGATACTAACCTTTGTACCCTTGGCCGCACAGAGGAAGGCATCCTTCTGGCATATAAGCGTGCCTCCGTGCTTTTGCATATCGATCGGGATGATCTGCCCTGGGTAAGGGGCGGCGAACGAGACGCGTTTCTTGCCGGATCCGCTGTTGGTGAAATGCGTCATAAAAATCGATTCACCCGTCAGCACTCGTTTGCCGGCGCCGAGCAGCTTGCCCATGATTCCTTCGCCGGGAACGGAGCCATCGCCCATCTTGGCTTCGAACGTTATTCCATCGTGCATATAATTCATCGCTCCGGCCTCGGCGACAACCGTTTCGCCCGGATCCAGCTCAATCTCGACAATCTGCATATCGTTCCCAAGGATCTCGTAATCGACTTCGTGACATTCCATAGCTATCCCTTTCTACTTGCTAAATTCTCGATATTTCGCACCAAATCTGTGCTGTCTTCTGCATACCTTCTTACATATTGGCGTTAGAAGCAAGCGCAATTCGCCCCATCAGTAGGACAGATAGACTGCTACTGACGGCAAAAAACCGGAGTTTTCTAAAAAAAGGCAAAATTATACCATCCATAACTAACTGATAATAAAGGTGTTATAGAAAAGATGTAAACTTTCTTAAAAAAATTCGCAACAAACTTGACTTTGATGCGTCTATATTGTAAATTGGTTTGTATAGCAAACTGGTATGTATAACAAATTGGGCTCATTTAAGGTATTTAATCATGGTACAGGAAACAGACCTTAAGAATATCGAGCAGAAGACATTCAGGGAATCCCAGCAGGATGGGCTGATGGAACTGGTCATGGGCATTTGCATGCTGGCCATATCCACCCGTTTGTTCTCGCGTTTGTTGATATTCATGCTGGTCCTTCCGGTTTTTCTGTTTGGTCCGCTGCTGGCCCTGATGAGGAGACGGTTCACCCATCCTCGAATCGGCTATGTCAAACTCATCCCTGACAAACCGAAGGCGGTCATTACCGGCATACTTCTCGTGACGCTGGTCGTGATTGCACTGACGGCCGTCATCTTTTTCTTTTTCGGCAATGTACGGGATTTCAATCTCTGGCTGAGATGGTGCCCATTCTGGGGCGGAACGGTTTTGGCTGGGATGTTCAGCTCTCTGGCATCTAAATCCGGGGCAATCCGGTATTATATCTTCGCCGGCTGGTCGCTGTTGAGCGGCATTGTATTGTCCGTGCTTGAATTTAACGTCGTTGAGACCGGCACGCTGCTGTACTTCGCCGTGATGGGCTGCCTGCTCATTCCCTTCGGATTGGTACAGTTCGCAATGTTTCTACGTAAGTACCCGAAGCCCGGACAGGAGGGCTTAGATGGCCAAACAGGAAATTGACAAAGATAATCTACAGCCGCTTGCAGAGATCAATCGCGTGATTCACGAGCCGGCCAGGCTTCTGCTCGTAGCCACCCTGTCCGTGGTGGAGAGTGCCGACTTTCTTTTCCTGATGAACCAGACTCAACTGACGCGGGGGAACCTGTCCTCGCACCTGAGCAAGCTGGAAGCCGCCGGCTATGTGGAGATTAAAAAGGAGTTTGTGGAAAAAATCCCGCGAACGCTTTTACGTCTTACCGAAGAAGGCAGAAACGCATTTGTCGAATACCGACAAAAGATGCAGCAGGTGCTTGACAGCTTTTAACTAATTGCAGAGGATGGATAAATGTCGGATCGATAATTGATTATCGATTATCAACAACAGATCAGGCCTTATGCGTTTATGCCATTGCCGGTTCGAGAATTTGTTCTGCTTCGGATTCGCTGCCGGCTTGTTCGCCGGGCCGGAAAGGCAGTGGTTCGGCGAACTGAACGGCAACCCGGCGTATAAAGCTGTTGACGTTATCCACCCGGCAGACAAAGCCCCAACGCGTGAAGTTGGCCATGTCGAACGAATCATCGGGACCATATAGCGGTACGCTGAAACGGGCGGTGATATGCTGTCCCGGATGGGGACAGTCATCCTGTGCATAACAGGTAAATGCTGCCCCCTTGCTGCAAACATCAACCATTTGCCCCTGTGAGAGAGCATGGTCGACATTCTCGGCGAACCAGATGGGCCAATAATAACGCAGTCTTTGTTCTGTTCTTCGATCGCTATTTTCGTTCATTATAAATACCTCAAAATCTCTTACTTATGCCTGTGAATCGACTGATTTATTGGCCGACTTTACAGAGCGCAGCCGGGAAAATCACAGCCTATCGGATTGATAAGGACATTCATTGCGTTTTTCGTCTGCTATTGTGGAAAACCTGCTTTAAGCTTTTTTTGATTTTTTTCTTCATTTGGCGGAGATACTCCTATAATCAGTCACTGAAGCGCAAAGAGCAGATTTTTCTCGACACATTTTGAAGCTGAAGCGCAAACTATATTATGACTAATGTTGGCCCATCGATGGATTCGGCTGCTGATTAAGGCTGTACATGGATAAGAATACAGAGCTAAAAATTGCACAAGGCTTGCAGAAGGGCAATCGTCAGGCATGGCTGCAACTGTACGAAGCGTACGCCGAGCCGGTCTGGAGAAATATCTGCCGGCTTACAGGCGGTGACTCGGCTGCTGTATCCGATATTATGCAGGAAACGTTTCTCGCCGCCGCTCGCTCGGCAAGAAATTTCAGGCCCGACCGCGGAACGCTCTGGGTATGGTTGTGGACAATAGCCAGGCGCCAGGTCGCTCTTTACTATCGCAAACAAAAACCGGAAATCGTGCTCAGCCATGCAAAACAATGGTGGATCGGACTGGACGGCGAGAAATTCGATTGGATCGATGACAAAGCGGATATGCCGCCGGATATTCTCGAATCGCAGGAGTTGGCTGCACTGGTAAGATGCACCTTGATGGAATTGCCGGGCGATTATCAGACCCTGCTGTTAGCTAAATATGTAGATGGCCAGCCGGCCAGGCAAATCGCCGAGCGGATTAATTGCTCGGAATCGGCGGTTCGGTCAAAATTAGCTCGGGCAAGAAAGGCCTTTCGAAAGACTTTTAAAAAAATAATCCGTAAAACGTCAGGTTCGCGCGAGGTGATGCTATGAATTTAGAAGATGATAAACAAAAAGAAAAAAGATTATCCTCGTTGCTG
>JBARRE010000407.1:0-3147 GCA_049644065.1 Sedimentisphaerales bacterium
TTGACTCGGCGTCCTTGTAGGTCAAGCCGTAGGTCCGCATCCGCCGCGCCTCACTTGTGTCGGCTCGCTCTACGGGCGGCTCAACCGTCTCGACAATCAGATTTCTGCTCCCGAGCCGCGCTATCAGTTCCTGTGCTTCCTGGCTGGCCCCTTCGCCTATAGCAAGCATGGCGATCACCGAGCAGACGCCGAAAACTATGCCGAGCATCGTTAGCGCGGACCGCAACCGGTGCATCCAAAGGCTCTTGATGCCTAACTTTATCGTCCTTTTAGCACCTGACCAACGCATAGTAATTAACTCTTATTGTACTCCTGCCGTTCGATTTGCCCGTCGAAAAGTTGTACAACTCTCCCGGCATTTGCAGCGATACCGTCATCGTGTGTGACTATGATAAGGGTCTTGCCTTGCTTATGGAGATCGACGAGGATCTTCAATATCTCGGCGCCACTTTCCGAGTCAAGATTGCCTGTCGGTTCATCAGCTAAAATGATCAGCGGATCATTTGCCAGCGCCCTGGCAATTGCTACTCGCTGCTGCTGACCGCCGCTCAGTTCCGAGGGCCGGTGTTCGAATCTTTCGCCCAGGCCTACCATTTCGGCCAGTTCCTTCGCACGTACGGCACTTTCGCGTTCCGAGCAGCCCTGGTAGTACATTGGAACCTCTATATTCTCAATTACATTGAGCTGGTTAATCAGATTGAATGACTGAAACACAAAACCAATACGGGCGCCACGTATCAGGGATAGCTGGTCGTCTTCGAGTTCCGCGACATTCTGGCCTCCGAGAAAGTAGTCTCCGGTCGTGGGACGGTCCAGGCAGCCAATCATGTTGAGCAGTGTCGATTTGCCCGACCCGCTCGGACCCATGATCGCTACGTACTCACCCTGCTCGATGCTCAAATCCAGGTCACGCAGAACGCGCAGTTCAAGCGAACCAAGCTGATACACCTTGCACAAATTCTCAATAGCAACTATAGCCATATGCACAACAACCCAAGACAAATTCCAATTCAGTCAGGCCGCGAGTTATTTCTCAGAGCCTTGCTTAGTTTTCGCCTCTTCTGCCTGTTCTTTCGCCGGCTCTGACTCAGTTTCCGCCTGTTCTTCTGTTTTCTCCGGCTCAGTCCATTTGGGCGGATTAAGCAGCACCTTCTCGCCCTCAGCCAAACCACTTTTAATCTCAACGAAATTGTCGTTGAACAATCCTGTTTCAACCTCGCGCTTTTGGGCGGGGCTTCCGGCAACATAGCAAATCTTCTTGTCCTCCACTGTGACGACGGACTGTATCGGCACGTAGAGAACATCTTGCAGTTTGTCGATAATCACCGTGACCTTCCCGGTCATACCGGTCTTGAGAGAGTCGTGCGTTCCGTCAATACCGATATCCGTTGAATAGACTTTAAGGTCCGGATTCAGCCAGTCCTCTGTATCGGCCAACGGCGCTTTTTTCAGAACCCTGCCTGTAAAGGTCTCATCCGGAAATGCCTCGACCGTTATATCGGCCGGCTGGTTCGGCTCAATCCTGTCGATCCAGGTTTCGTGAATCTTGACCTCGACCTTCATTTCGGATGCATCGGGTATTGTTATAATCTTAGAGCCTTCACGTATCTCCGCTCCCTGCTCGATTTTTACCCTTGACCACCGTTCCGTGCTCGACCAGTAAACTACCTGGCCTACTGCAGGCGCCCGAATCATGCAAGCCTCAATCTGCTTGTGCAGTTTATTCAGACGCTGCCCCTGCACTTCGAACGTAGACCTTGCGCTTGCAAGTTTCGCCTTGGCCTGGGCAAGTTGTGCACGCGCACGTGCTTTAGTTCTATCCAATTCCCGCGTGGCCTCCTGGTAGTCGCTGAGGAACTTCTCGGCCTCTTTCGGAAAATCATAGAGCTGAAACAGATTCAGAGCTTCCTCGGCGCTTTCCTTTTGAATCTGAAATCCATCAACATCCAACTGTGCACTCATCAAGTCCAGATCAGATGCGTAATTCGCATCGTGAAGCTTTTGCGTACCCTCCAATACGTCCGTCGCTTTTTCAAGCTGTCCCTGGGCAAGCAGAATGTCGTTCCTCGATACTTTGAGCTGCCGGGAGGCCGAGCCGCCCAGGCTGTTGGGGTCCTTCAGGAGCAGTGACGTGTCAAAGCTCGAATTCGGATCAGAGCCGGATCGCTCAATCACTGTTTTCGCGATACTCTCCCCGAGATACTTCTGAAAGTCCATCAGGGTAAACTTCTCCGTCAACTCAGCAGCGGTAATGTCACTTTCATTTTGCTTTACCTGAATAAAAAACGACTCATTCGCATCGGCATAGCCTGCCTCGGCGCTGGTCAACTCGATTTCCCTCTGTGACAACTGTTCTTTCAATTCCGAAGAATCCAGTTCCACCAGCACCTTGCCGTCATTTACATCTTCAGCAGTTATCATGGTGCCTTCAGGGACGATGTTGACTATAGTCGCACTGCCTTCCACTTCAGACTTAATGTCCTTCGCTTTGACTGCCTTGATGCTGCCGCTTTCGGTCACGCTGATAGCTAATTCACCGCGTTTTACCGCAAACAGGCCCGTGCCTTGATTCGAACCGCCTGAACCGTCTGGTGTCTTCCTCAAAAGCGCCAACACACCGACAGATACAACAACAGCGATGCAAATGAAAACCAACAGCATTCGTCTCGAAAATGCCAATCTGCCGCCTGCTCTTGTACTGTCTCTTCTTGTATTCTTTACTTCTATCATATTATAGCCGCCAATAATGCTTACTGCTTCTGTCAATCGGCCCCGTATTTTCCGGCAGCTAATCGATCCGGCGTCTCGACTCCTTGTTGTTTGGACATCGTAAGCACTACATTGCTGCGAATTTTGTTAAAGTCAAAGGAATCGACTCGGCGAAGGATACTAAACTGGTCCCGGATTCTTTCAGAGCCGAGAAATCACGAGCATCTGTTTGTCGCTCAGGGCTGCACGCACCGACGATACCAAACACGACGACGGCTGCGAGTACCCAACATACCAACGCCATAAGCCGAAATCTACGAAACATCAAACTTTTCTCCCCCTGCTCACATCATTCTAACATAGTCCACACTCACACGCCTGTCCGACGAACGGCGCCAATCAGAATATTGGCTACGTGAGTAACTTTTTAAGCAGTTC
>JBARRE010000408.1:0-12214 GCA_049644065.1 Sedimentisphaerales bacterium
GTCAAGGTCGGCGCACCCGGGCCGGAGTATAAGCGGTCATATCGTAAACCGCCGACCGAAGAGCCTGTCCCTGCGGGTTTTGATTACGATATGTACCTTGGTCCGGCCCCGATGAAACCTTACAACGGCGGCAGATGGGCTTTCCCGGACTGGTACCTGACCTGGGATTACTGTGCCGGCTTTATTGTAAACTGGGGTGTCCATCACCTGGACATCGCAAACTGGGGCTGCCCGGCGGTCAGCGATGAATCGTTCGAAGTCGAGTGCAGTGGTAGCTATCGTAACGACGGTCTGACCGACAATATCAACGACTGGCAGGCCGAGTTTACTTACGCAAGCGGTCTGCGCATGAAATACTCCGATACCGGCAACCCGAACAAGCAAGGCTGTCAATTCGAGGGCGACAAGGGCTGGGTACACGTGAACCGTCAGGGGATCTGGGCTGAGCCAGCTTCATTGTTAAATATCAGTATCAAGCCAAACGAGACACACCTCGGCGATTCGACAAGTCACCATGCCGACTTTATCCGTTGCGTGCAAACGAGGCGCGATCCTATCGCTCCCGTCGAGGCGGGACACAAGGCTTCTTATCTTGGCCTGGTTCCGGAGATTGCCTGCCGGTTAGGACGGAAGCTTAAATGGGATTCGGCTAAGGAGCAATTCATCGATGACCGCCAGGCCAATCAAATGCTGGCTCGTCCGATGAGAAGCCCGTGGCACCTGTAAAATTCCTGCCGACCGCATATGCTCAAAGGAGATTTCATGAATAGGCAATACAATCGTATCTCTGGCACAATTGGAAAAATAATCTTTGCTGTCCTGATACTTTGCTCATTTGCAATAGTCTCGGATCTCCATGCGGCGTCGGTCAGCCTTTTAGTCGATGATAAGACCCCGCAAGCCGTGTTTGCCGCTGAAGATATTCGAGCGGCGTTAAAGGCAAGAGGTCATAGTGTAAGACAGCTTCGTTTGACACAGCTCAGCCGGATTGCTGATGGCGGGCTTATTGTTCTTTCTTTAAGTTCGAACGAGGATGTTATTCATGCCATGCAGTCGGAAGGGGCAAAGCCTCTCGGGACTATAAAAAGCGAGGGCTATAGCATCCGCAGAAGTTCCAGAGCAGGGCGAACCGCCTACTGGGTCGTCGGCGCGGACGCCGGGGGTGTGATGTACGGGGGGCTGGAACTGGCCGAAGTTATCCGTGTAAATGGCCTGGACGGCATCAAGGACGTCGATCACAATCCCTACATGGCCTTACGCGGCACAAAGTTCAACATTCCGCTGGATGTCCGCACGCCGAGTTATACGGATGTGTGTGATGCTGCGCAAAACAATATAGCCGAGATGTGGAGTTTTGATTTTTGGAAGGAATACATCGATAACCTGGCGCGCTACCGGTACAATTACATTTCCCTGTGGAGTCTCCATCCTTTTCCTTCGCTTGTAAAGGTTCCTGATTATCCGGATGTGGCGTTGGATGATGTGAAGCGCTCGACGGTTAAGTGGCAGGAGTATTACGACCTGTCGGCCAGGGGATTCGACAGTCCTGAGATTGTGAACAACGTTGAGATATTAAAGAAGATTACCATCGAGGAGAAAATCGAATTTTGGCGAAAAGTCATGCGTTACGCGAAGGACCGCAACGTGGACTTCTACGTTGTCACCTGGAATATCTTTGTCTATGGAACCGAAGGAAAGTACGGCATTACAGATGATATCGACAACGAGACTACGATTGACTACTTCCGCAAGAGCGTCAGGCAGATGTTCCTGACATATCCCGATCTGGCGGGCATCGGCCTGACGACGGGCGAAAACATGCCGAAAGCCACTTTTCAGCAAAAAGAGGACTGGGCGTTTAAGACCTACGCCCAGGGAGTGCTTGACGCCGCCGAAGCGCAGCCGGGGCGAAAATTCACTTTCATCCATCGCCAGCATCAGACCGGCGCCAAAGACATTGCCCGTAAATTTAAGCCTTTGATCGATCATAAGGACATCGAGTTTATTTTCAGTTTCAAGTATGCCAAGGCGCACGTGTACAGTTCCAC
This sequence comes from Sedimentisphaerales bacterium, assembly GCA_049644065.1. Classification (GTDB taxonomy): domain Bacteria; phylum Planctomycetota; class Phycisphaerae; order Sedimentisphaerales; family Anaerobacaceae; genus JAFGPJ01. The sequence continues at coordinate 2,049 of JBARRE010000408.1, forward strand.
TACCCAACCTTATCACCCCGGCTTTGTTAAAGATATCCAGTCCGAAGGCAATCTTAAGACCATCTGGACGTTGCGCAACGACGATGTGTATCATTTTCGCTGGGGCGCCCCGGACTTCGTGCGCGAGTTCATAAAAAACATCCCGTATGATGTCTCCCGGGGCTTCTACCTGGGTTCGGACCAGTATATCTGGGGCCGGGAGTTTATGAGCACCGAGCCTGAGAAGCCGCGACAAATCGAAATCGTCAAGCACTGGTACCATTGGATGATATGGGGGCGTCTTGGTTATAATCCGAATCTCGGTAACGAGCGTTTCATCGGTATAATCCAGCAGCGGTATCCCAATATTTCCGGCCGTGATTTATTCACTGCCTGGCAAGAGGCGTCGATGGTCTACCCCATGACTACGGGTTTTCACTGGGGCTCGCTGGATTTTCAATGGTATATCGAGGCCTGTAAAAGCCGTCCCGGGCCGGCACAAACGCCGAGCGGATTTCACGATGTCAACCGGTTTATCTCACTGCCGCCTCATAAAGGAACAGACAATGTTTCCATTCCCGATTATGTCACGGCTGTTAAGGAGGCAAAGCCGCTTTCCGGCACGACACCCATTGAGGTATCCACCCGGATTCACAGCCATGCCGACAAGGCGCTTGCTATTCTCGGCCGATTGAAACATGGAGGTGACAAAGAGTTGCGATTGACGCTGGGAGATATCCGTGCGATGGCTTATATGGGCAAATACTACGCGCACAAGATACGCGGCGCCACGGAACTTGCAATGTTCCGTGAAACTCAGAAAAAAGAACATCAAAATGGTGCTATAAAAGAATTGACAAGTGCGGCACAGTTCTGGCGTCTGTACACATCAACGGCCCTTGTCCAATACAAAAATCCATTATGGACGAATCGTGTCGGTTACTGTGACTGGCAGAATCTCTCTAAAGAAGTGTTGAACGATATAAAGATAGCAGGGGGAGATTCCACTTCTCGATAAGTGGTTACCAGAATTAACGCCGGCGTTCACGTACTGTGCGGGCCCTGTCCACGAGTGATTTGAAGACTTGTTGCTGGACTTGCTCATCGAGTGTTAGTTCAGGATGCCATTGTATGCCGACAATCCATCCTTTTTGATCTGCGGAATCCGCTTCGATAGCCTCGATGACACTGCCGGGGCCGGTTGCTGCTATTGTTACTCCTGGAGCGGGTTTACCGACCGAATTACCATGCAGGCTCACAACTTTCGCCAGATGAGTGACGCCCAGCGTCTCGGCGAGTTTACTGTCGGGATTCAGATCGACCGCGTGGCTCTTTAAGGCCATGTGTAGGCTCTTGACCTCTTGCTCTTTGCGAAGGTTTCGAATCGTTCCACCCATAGCGACATTCAGTATCTGGCAGCCGCGGCAGATTCCGAGGATGGGCAGGCCCTGCTGCCTGGCCGCATGAACCAGGGCGATTTCAAAGTCGTCGCGCAGCCGATGGATCAGCATGGTCGTATTCGGATCGCCGCCGTAAAGATTCGGGTCCACGTCGCCCCCGCCGGTTAGAAGCACACCGTCGATTTTTTCTTTTTCCAGCAGGCTTTCAATCTTTTCCGTGCTGACAGGGACGCCAGCCGCATCGGGTCGAAGTGTTATGAGCCGACCGCCGGCCGCCGTCATGACACGCTGGTAGGTTGTATCAGTTATACCTATTCGACCCAAAAGTGAATTGTCCAGCGAGAATGCAATGCGTGGAGCGTCTGCAGGCAAACGCGTGTTTATCCAAGCCGGATAGATAAGACGGAATAATACGTAGATACTGATCAGAACGGCCAGCGCAATTGCGATCCGTCTGAGCCACCTTTCGACGTGTCGAGGGCGTCCCGCCCTCGAATCGCGGGCAGGATGCCCGCGACACAAGATAGCCTTCATGTCTCCACAGGACACCTTACGGTGGAGCGAAGTCGAGGTATCAGTTTTCTTGTCACTGCTCGTCATCGCCGGGGCCGCCTTCACCTGTTATAAGTTCGAGGTTCACCTTTCCGTGCCGAAGGAAGACGGCCAGGGGATAAAGCACACCTAGCGCGGCAAAGGGATCGTCGCGTGAAAGGACATCGTAAATGTTATCTTTGTGTTCGTCGAGAAGTTGTCTGGCCTTGTTGAATCGAACCTTGACGTCAAAGTAGTCCCTGACACCTCGAAAGAGCTTCCTGATGCCCTGACGCTTCGAGCCTGTGTGGAATTCTTCTTTTGCCTGCTCCCATGAGGCGGTGAGGGCCGCCATGCCGCGTTCGTTCTCGGCGATTTCCTGCAGGGTAGCAAGGAAGGCGAGGATTGGTGTTTCGGTTCGAACGTCGGTCCGTATTTCTTTTATGGGATCGATGTGACCTTTGACTGCGAGCTGGAAGAGCAGCCATGGATAATCCCATCCGGATTCGACAGATTGTATCAAGCCGCCGAAGAAGCGGGGATTGACTTCTATAAGTTGCGGCTGCGCTTCCGGCGTGCCTTCCCATCTGAAGTCGAGTTCCGCAACGCCGTGCCAGCCGATCGAACCCATCAGTTCGGCGGCGACTTTTTCCATTTCCGGGGCCTCGACGGTTTCGCGCATAACGGTTGCCCCTCGCTCTGCAGGGAAAGCTCGTAGCCCGCGATACGTCATCGATGCTACCATCTTTCCGTGATCGAAAAGTGTGGTCACGCAGTAATCGTCTCCGGGGACGGCTTGCTGAATAATCGGATAATCTTTTTCTTTGAGTTTGAAATATTCCACGAACTCTTTAATAGTGGATACGAGTTCGTCAAGTGTCTTGACTTTGCGAATGCCCACGCCGGATGCGGATTCTCGTAATTTTACAAAGGCCGGCAGCTTAACCTGCGAAGCAATCGACTCGAAGTGTGCCTGATTCTCCGGAATCCACGTCGTTGGAATCGGCAGGCCTTGCTGCATTGCATAGGCGGCGAGAGTTCCCTTGTTATGCACTTTTTTGATATGTTCGATCTGGGGCACCGGCACGCGAATGTGCGGCTCAAAACGTTCCCGATTTCGGGCGATAAGGTAAGTCTCCTTGTGAATCGGCATCAGTACATACGGCGTTGTTTCATCTTCAGGCTTATGTTCAAGAACCACTTTCTCCAGAGCATCAAGGAACGCCTCCGGCTCTTTCGTCGGATTCGGATAACGAAATTCCGCGATACTGTATTTGGAGAATGAGGCCGCCGTCATTGCATATTCGTCGCCGGTGATTACTTCCACTCCTCGTCGTCCCAGACTACGCGTAGCAACCAGCGTCTGCCAGCCCCTAGAGAAGGTGATAATAGCTCGTCCGGCACTTTCGGCTTTCTCAATATTTTCGCTCATTTCGAATATCTCCTTTACCTGTGCATATTCGAGCTATTCCTCTGTGATTGCCTCACCGACTTTTTCCAGGAACGTGCTGTATATAGCGCCTGTGATTCCGAACTCGCTTTGGTCAAGGCCAAGTCGAACGATAACCATTTTCCACTTTGGGATAACGAACATGTCGTTGTTGTTATAGCCGCTGGCTGCATACGTGCAGAGCGGAGCGCCGGGCCAATTTCGCTTGCCGTTGGGTTTGATACCGTTGACCCACCAATTATACCCGTACACTCCACGGCCATCTGCACCGCTCAGAGTTTCCAATGGTATCGATGCAGGCACGTGGGCCTTTGTTGCCATATCGACCCATGAAGCACTAATCAACTGCTTGTTTTTCCATTTACCTCGATTCAGAAAGAGATGTCCGAATCGGGCCAGCTCACGTGCGGAAATATGGATGTGCTTGTTACTGTTTCCTGAGCCGCCATTGACCACAATTCCATCGATCTTTCCGAAATCGCCCCAGTCCCATTTTCCCCTGTCCATCCCGATTTGATCGGCAATTCTTTTTTTGAACAATTCCTCTATCGGCTCATCGGCGATGCGAGTCAGAAGATTGGCGAACTGATTCATTGCCGAGTCCCAGTAGGCGTATCGCGAGCCGGGCGGTTTGAAAAGCGGCGTCGGAGCCGGTTTGAAGGGAGTGCGGCTCGGTCCGTGTTTGTAACTGCCGCTGGATTTATCGCCGACGGCGTAATATCCGGATGTCATAGTTGTGAAATGCCGCAGCGCGATGTCCGGATAGACTTCCGCCATGGAAGGCACATACTCCTTTGCAAGTGTATCGAGCGTAGCCTTGTCGTCTTCGATGAGCAGGCCCAGTACAGTACTCGTAAACGATTTGGTTAGTGACCATACCCCATGCATCTTGTCTATATCTGAGCCTTTCCATATTATGCAGCCATTGCGGATAATGACAAGTTCCTTGGCGCCGTCGGAGCCGGAGTTGTCCTTCAGGTATGATACAGCGGCTTTAAGTTTTGTTGAATCTACACCCTGCGTTTCTGGTTTGGTCTCTTGCCAGTGTTCTTCGGGAAAAACCATTTTTGACGAAGCAGCGATAGCCGCCCTATGAAGGGGTACTATCATAAAGCAAAAACTGTAAGTCACCAGGATGAATATGCCCCATAGTCTTGTTTGCTCCATATGCCTTTACCTCTATTGAATTTGTTTAAACACTCTGCCGTATCGCCCCTGGTATGGATAGGTCCCATCCTTTTCGGTACTCGCGCCGGATTAGCTCGTCGGCCTCGGGTGCATTTGTTGCCCTCAAGGCTTTCGTATCCCACTCGATTTTCTTGCCGAGACGCACCGCCAGATTGCCTAGCAGGACCATTTCGGAGAGCGGGCCGGCGTAATCGAAACTGGACAGAGCCTTAGGTCCGCCTTTACAAGCCTCGATCCACTCCATGTCTTCATTCGGGACGCGGCGGATGGTCTTCGGGACGTCGACGAACTGCTCGACTCGGCGGCCGGGAGTAACGATCCAGTCTGTTGAGCTTCGTCTAAACAACATCATTCCATCGTCACCGACGAGAATCATGTCCCAGCGTTGTGGATTGTCGATAGCGGATGGTTTTTTCTTTTTTCTTCTACTCCCGGTATCTGCAGCCTGCCTGTCTTCACCTGACTTCTTTGCCTCTTCGGTCGCCCGTTCGATAAGGTCGTACGGTGCATTCTGTTTGCCATCCTTATTGCCGTCGTACCAGATGTACTTGACCGCAGGCCCTTCGACCGCAGCCTTTGGTCCGACGGTACTACCGAACATGCCGCCGCCCACTGACGCGCGCGCAGCAAACTGATACGTAATAGTAGACCAGTCAGGGCCGGTTTCGGCGGTCTGACCGCCGGATTCGGCTTCGACGCTCCGGGGAGAGCCCAGGTCGAGTGCCCAGTACGGCATATCCATGATGTGGCAGGCCATGTCCCCGAGCGCACCGGTGCCGAAGTCCCACCAGCCGCGCCACTTGAACGGCACATAACAGGCGTTGTAATCCCGCATCGACGCCGGGCCAAGCCAAAGGTCCCAGTCAAGGTCGGCCGGTTTCGGCTTGCCGGCGAGGCTCTGACGTTCGTCGAGGGCTTTTTGCCCCTGCGGCCAGATCGGGCGATTGGTCCAGGCATGCACCTCGCGCACCGGGCCGATGATACCGGCGCGCAAAAGTTCTACGGCGCGGCGGATCGGCTCTCCAGCATGGGCCTGATTGCCCATCTGTGTCTTTACTTTGTAATAGGCGGCCGCCCTTGCCATTATACGTGCCTCATAGATCGAATGCGACAGCGGTTTCTGGCAATACACATGTTTGCCCAAAGACATAGCCATCAACGATGCAATTGCGTGCGTATGGTCCGGCGTGCTTACTGTAACGGCGTCGATGCCTTTTTCTTTTTCAAGCATAACACGGAAGTCCTTGTAGCGTTTCGCGCTGGGAAAACTCTTGAACGTCTTGCCGGCCCGAGTGACATCTACGTCGCAGAGTGCCACGAACGTGCCGCCCGCCCGGGTCAAGTCTTTCACCTCACCGGCCCCCTTGCCGCCAACGCCGATACCCGCCAGGTAGAAACGGTCATTGGCGCCCCAGACACGCCTGGGAATGTAGGTGAACGCAAACGAGGATGCTGCTGTGGCCAAAAAGTTGCGGCGACTGATTGTTCGATGATTCATCTTTCATCCTTTCGATTGATTTGAGGATACCGATAGCACAATATCACTTATCCTTGCAATTTAAAAGATATTTGCTAACATGATCTTATGCAACTGTAAAATGGAAATCCAAACCATTTTCGAAGGAGAAGTTATGAAACAACAAATCAAACATCACACATCGAGCAAACCATCCCGGCGGCAATTCCTTAAACGGAGTGGAAGATTGCTGGCTGGTTCGGCTGTCGTCGGGATTGCCTTGCCTCGGATTTATGCCGCTCAAGACCATACGATACGGCTGGCCCTGGTGGGTTGCGGTGGCCGTGGCACGGGCGCAGTCGCCGATGCCTTATCGGCCAAGGGCGGTCCGGTGAAGCTATGCGCCATGGCCGACCTTTTCGAACCGCGCCTTCGAAGCAGCCTGAGTAATTTGAAAAAGGATTTTGCGGACAAGCTCGACGTGCCGCCGGAACGCCGATTTGTTGGTTTCGATGGCTATAAGAAGGCAATCGATTGCCTGTCGCCGGGCGATGTTGTGCTGCTTACTACCCATGCGGCGTTTCGTCCGATGCATTTCGAGTATGCCGTTAAGAAGGGCATAAATGTCTTCGCGGAGAAATCGTTCGCGACGGATGCGCCGTCCGTCCGCCGCTGGCTTAAAGCCGCTGAGGTCTCGGAGCAAAAGAATCTGAAGGTCGGCGTCGGTTTCATGTGGCGTCATTCGGCGGCCCGGCAGGAAACGATCCGGCGGATTCACGATGGGGCCATTGGAGATGTACACACCTTGCGTATTTATCGCGTGCACGGCCCGGTCCATTGTCCGCCCCTGCCGGAGAATGTCAATGAGCTGGCCTTCCAGCTCCAGCATCCGAACAGTTTCACATGGGTCTCGTCGGGATTTTTCATCGACTGGCACTGTCATAACATCGATGTGGCCTGCTGGGCCAAAGGGGCCTGGCCGGTCTCGGCCCAGGGATTCGGCGGCCGGTGCTACGAGCAGGCGGGCAGCCAGTTCGATCACTACACAGTGGAATACACCTTCGCCGACGGCACGAAACTGCTGGCGTTCTCGCGGCACATGAACGGCTGCTGGAATACCTACTCCGACTACGCCCACGGCTCCAAAGGCTCGGCCGTGCTCATGGCGACTCTCGGCGATCCAAAGCCAAAGATATACAAGGGCCACAACATGGTCCCTGAAAACCTTATCTGGGAGTTTGGCCGGCCTGATCCGAATCCATATCGCGTCGAATGGCAGTTGCTTCTGGATTCGATTCGGCAGGATAAGCCGCACAACGAAGCCCGGCGGGCCGGCGAGGCGGAAGTGGCCGCACTGATGGGACGCATGGCGACTCATACCGGCCAGTACCTTACATGGGATCAGGTGTTGAAATCCGACTACCAGTTAGTGCGGGATATTGACAGCATGACTTTCGAGACTGCCGCCCCCATACATGCGGGACTCGGGGGCATCTACCCGGCGCCACAACCGGGAATTACAAAAGAAGTCTAAGGCATAATGTTTATACTATCCACGGGCGTTTACGATTCTTTGATTTGGCGATGGTCTTTAGGGCGAGTTCTACATCCTGCTTTACCTGAAAATCGAACATGCCCAGACAGTCAAAATCGGCGCCGCTTGCGAACGCAAACTTGAGTCCTTCTTCTGCGGGTATCGCTCCGGCAGCCATGACCTTGAAGGCTATCCACGGCACCTTTACATCCTGCATAAATTCTATAGTTTCCTCGAAATCATAGCAGAACATATTGTCGTGATATTCGGCGTGATCGGGGGACTCCTTCTCATACATTTCCATGAAGCGCCTGCCGGCTTTCGGATGAGCGGACCAATACCGGTCATGGTGAAGGGTTTTCATATAGAAGTCAGGTTTGAGTCCCTCTTTTTCACAGAACACGATGGGCTCCAGCCGGTGTGCGCAGATGCCTACGGGAATATCGTATTTCTTCATGATCTCGAAAGCTTTAATGATATTGCCCTGTTTCTTCTGGTAGTACCAGGTGTCACTGGCCCCGCCCCATAAATATGCTCCCGAAGCTCCCAGCTCCAGATGTTCGACCAGCAGTTTCTCGTACTTGTCGATGTCGGTAGTAATCACATCGGCAAGCCATTTCATCCTGCCGCCCCATTGGCTCCAGTAATTTGATAATCTGAAATGCTTGAAGTTATGATTCTTCAGAACGATGCTATTGATGCCGTATTCCTCGCACATTTTGAGTGTCATGAAGATTCGTTCTTCGGTGTTGTAATGTGCTGCCAGAGCGCTTACGTAATCCAAATCCCTCGCGTGCATATTCATGCTGATTAAATTGCTGCCGCAAATGAGACGGCCGAGGGAAAGATTGCCGATCTTCCCAACGGGCATTTTCTTTTGTTTGGCCACTGCTTCGGGATCATTCAGGTCCAGGGCTTTTAGTCTGGCATAATCCTGCTTGTCCGATCTGGTGATGAAAGTAGGGCCGGTAACGGCATCAATTTTGTCCTGTGATTTTGCTTTCGAAGATGAGGCCATGCCAAGAAAAGGCAAGGCGCCCAGACTTCCGAGCATTTCTCTGCGGTTTGTACGTTTCATTGGATATCTCCGGAATAAATCTTATCAGATACGCCACGGCGAGCGCATTGCACGGAAGAGCAGTCGGTTAGCTGCTTCATCGCCCTGGAATTCCTCTTTAATCGGGTCCCACTTAAGGGACCGCTGCAGCTTGTGTGCGATAATCGTTAGATGTCCCAGTGATGCCGAACGATGGCCGAGTTCCGCATCACAACTCGGCCGGCGTCGTGTCCGGATGCAGTCGAACCAGTTTGCGTGATGATTGTTCTGGCCGGGATTCACCTGCCGAGTCCTTAGTTTCATTTCTTCGAAAAGTGTCTCAGGGCCACCCTCAATCGGGCCGCCTGTTGTCATCGATGTCACCCAGCCGCGTTCTCCGACGAATATACCGCCGAAGTTCCCCGCTAATCGTGCCGTCGCAGGAACTGCTTTATAGACATCCTTCACTATCCCCCAGTGATCGACAAGATGCAGGAGCGTCCCGTTGGCGTACCTGCAGGTCAGCGTGGGGTATTCTCCGCTGCTGGGATGAATGAACTCCACCGGCCCGCTTTCCTCCATACCCAGCGCATACTGAATAACGTCTGCACTGTGAGAGTGATGCCATGTTACCGAAGCCGCTCCGAAATCTTCGCAGAAGGCCCAGGGTACGACACCGGGCGAAGGATTCAGGTGATAGCCGGGATTATAGGGATGCCAAAGAGCCGGGCCGACCCAAAGGTCCCAGTCTAATCCGTCCGGCACAGGTTCGGCAGGGAGGATTATATCCATGGGCGTGTAGGACTTGCCGGTATTCTCTACGTCCATCAGATGCCGGTATGGCTTGAAGCGGGCTGCTCCAAAGAAACCGCCCAATTTGGTCCACTGGGTGAAGACTTGCTTGACCTTTCCGAGCCCGCCCGAGCGTACGAAATTACAGACCTGCCGGATCGTCGGAATGGAGCGATATTGTGTGCCGGTCTGGAAGACTCGGTTATACCTGCTCACCGTTTCGGTTAACTGGCGGCCCTCCCGTACCGTTATCGATATCGGCTTTTCGCAATAGACGTCCTTACCGGATTTAACTGCGTCAATTGCTATCAACGTGTGCCAATGGTCCGGAGTAACGATAACCACGGCATCAATATCATTCCGAGCCAGCAGTTCGCGATAGTCATTATATGCAGCGCAGCCTTGATAAGTTCCACTTGCGCGGTCTGCGGCATAGGTTTCCTCCACGCGACGCTTGCCGTCTTCACACCGCACACGATCCACGTCGCATACAGCTAATACTCGTACTTCACTGTCGCCGACCAACCGGTTTAAGTGGCCGCTGCCCATTATTCCTTTGCCGATTAATCCCACTGTAATCCGTTCACTTGGCGCTGCGTTTCCATCTGCACCTCGCGCCGAGGAGGGGATGATCCATGGCATGGCGACGATCCCTGAAAGCGCAGCCGTTCGGCCAAGAAAATCGCGCCGAGTCATACACCGAGTATCTGTTGCTATGGAATTTTCCGCTTTAGTCATGTCTAACCTCGTTTTGCAATTTCCATGCTCATCTTGTTGAAAAAGTCAATACATTGCGCTAT
>JBARRE010000409.1:0-2063 GCA_049644065.1 Sedimentisphaerales bacterium
GGCAAACAGTATTCTGGACGTAGCAAACAGACCCTTCGACTCGTTCAAAATCTTTGACCAGGATGATGTGCCTACAAACAGCGACGTTGTTCTCATTCTGTCCCAATACGTTGGGTGTCTTAAGAAATTTGGGCGCGATAACACGCAGTACGATAGTACAAAGTATAAGGATTGCTGGATAATCAATGGTAAAAATTCTGGTTTTGTAGCCGATTTAAATATACTCAGAGACAAATAGGGAGTCAGATAATGAAAGCAAAAGAAGCAGACCTCTTTGACACTTCCGAAGATCAGATCAGTACCATGTATGAAGAAATCGGACTTCTCTCCAAAAAGAAGCCGGATGGCCCTGTCAATAAATTCAAGCTGAAGTTCATCAATGACATCCTAAAGAAAGTGAACAAAATCATGGGCGCAGAATACATGCCGTTCGATGATTTCAACACCTTTGACGAAGACGCACTGCCCACAGCGAGTGACGTTGTGTTCATACTCTCACAGTATCTGAAGAGTATGGACAAGTTTCGGTTTGATAACACATATTCACTCAGTGGGGATCGCTATTGGCGCCTCCCAGGAAGATCTGAAAAGAAGACCAGACGCCCAAATCGGCACGTTTGACTGTTGCAGTAGATAGAGGGACAGCGTACTGCTCCAAAACTCAAGGAACAATTAGGTACGTTTACCAATTTATGATGTCGAAGGAGAAAAGGGATGGCAAAGCCGTATAGAAACAGAAGAACAAGAACTTCAATACCTGGTGCGGCCTTTGGCCGCAACTAAACTCAAAGATTAAAATGTAAAATGCAAAATTTCGGAATCCCGGCAAGCCGGGATGACTTTTTATCCAATAATAGTTTCAATAAATAAGAAACGATACTACGATTGTCAGGATAAATATCGAAGATTCTGGATTCCCGCTTTCGCGGGAATGACAGCGATGCTTGATCGGCTCTAATGAACCAAATTTTATATAATTACGTCAGCCTTGTCGAAAAACGCGCACAAAAAAAAACGAGAAGATAAAAGACTGTATTACGGAATCTGTGACCAACTATTTAACCTGGAATTACCAATGTTGCGGAGATTTTAATGTCGGAACCATCGGAGGTGTTTGTTAAACGAGCGGGAGCGGACGATGCTGCCGTGGTTGGGGAGATTTTGGGTGATGCGTTCGGCGACGATCCGGTGGGCAAATGGATTTCTGCCGATCCGGAGTATACGAAATGGTGCTGGTCCACGTTGGTGAACCTTTTCATACCGGAACTTGAGGTCTATGTGACCGAGAACAAGATGGGTGCGGCGTTATGGGTTCCGCCGGGAGTCAAGCCGAACATCAAGCCGGGTCTTGCCATATTCTGGTATTGGTGGCGGCGTTTCGGATTCGGATCGATCCTTCGGTTCGTACGGCTTATGAAAATGATGGACAAGGTCCACCCCAAGGACGACCATTACTATCTATTAACCGTCGGTGTGCGCTGCGATTCAAAGGGTCAAGGCATCGGTTCGAACCTGCTTGAGAGTGTTTTGCAGAAGTGTGATCACGAGAAAGTGGGCGCCTATTTGGAGAATTCAAATTCGCAAAATCTGCCTTTCTACCTGCGGCATGGATTTGAAGTGCGAAGTGAGATTACCGTGCCCAGCAATGGTCCATCGCTCTGGCCGATGTACAGAGAGCCACAGAATTTTTAGCTCTGAGCACATCTCATACAAATCAGTTAACCTCTTGTCAATAAATGTTTTATAAAACACTGAGGATTCTTCTCCATCTTGTGAAAGAATTTTTTTTTGCAAAAAATGTAAAATAGACTTGACATAATGTAAAGTTTACTTTACATTTGCAATTATAGAGAATCTAAAGAATTTAAGAGGTGAGCAATCATGAACAAGACACAGAAAGGCGCATGGTTCACTTTAGGAGTTGCAATTCTGCTTATTGTCTTTGGGGCATTCATATTTTCAGGCATGTTTGCACCCGGAGGCAGGATGGCAGGTGTAGGGCTGGTCAAAGTCTGGAGCGGATTCATTCTGGTCTTTTTGGCCGGTGGTGTCGCTTTCGTCCA
>JBARRE010000410.1:0-3056 GCA_049644065.1 Sedimentisphaerales bacterium
GTATGCGGCTCTGTCCTTACGGGATAACCCGCGATTATCGGTGGCTACGTACCACCTGATCATATAAGCTTTATCGGCTTATGACGATCTTTACAATCGCAGGGCCGGTCGTTCCATATTTTCTACATATTTATAACCGTGTCTGTTAGTGTTCATTCGTGGTTTTACTATTGATTATTTATCCGCGTCGTTGGGGAAATTCAGGCAAAATATTCGTTGGTCGTGTCCTGCATGCCTTCGGATGGCGGCTTGAGAGAGTTGCCAGCTCTTTTTGTTTGGTTTGACAAAGATCGGGCCTTTACTGTCTGCTTTGGTACACATTCTTTTTAAGGCCCTTTGAAGTGGGCCATCCAGGGTGCTTCGCTCTCCCAGTTGGGCAAGGGCGCTGTGAGGCTAAAGTTCCTGGCCCATTTGACGCGCCACAATTCCTTTAGCCAAATCTTTCTGCCTGAGTAGTCCAAAAAGACGCCGTTAATGCCCTGATCGTGTCGGTTGATGCAGAACCGGTTCATGGAATCCGTGTGTGGGGCGAACCGCTCGCCGTCATAGCCTGGAGGCATATCGTCATTTTCCGGCCCAGCGCAGAAGAACCAGCAATCCAGAAACAGCGGAATGTTAGCTCCGCCCTTCACATTGACTGTTCCCCAATAGTATTCTGCGGACTGGCCATAAAGCGGATCTTGCCCGGCTATATAAACCCAGTGGTTGATTCCGTAACTGCCGTACGTACCGACCGGCCCCCAGGATTCGTTTGGCGTCATACTGATCTTGCCCCAGGCCGTAAATGTGTCGCCACCTGCTTCAAGTGTGCTGCTTGCCCCGGCCGGATTCTTTATCTTTGTCGCCATCGGGCAGCATCGTATCTTCTCTTCTCGATAGTAGTAGTCGTATAGGACATTTATCCAACGACCGCCCGAATCCGTGCGTCTGGGAAAGGAGCCGTTGTTGTCATCGGTATACATGGCAAAAATTGTGCCCCATTGCTTGAGGTTTGACAGGCAGAGAACTGCTTTTGCTTGCTTCTTTACACGCTGCAGTGTCGGCATCAATATCGCCAGTAATAACGCGATAATTGCAATAACCACGAGAAGCTCGATTAATGTAAAGCCTTTTCGCTGGCGCATGATGTTCGCCCCTCTGTTCTTCAACTGAAATCTACTTCTTAGACTCATAGAAGGTACTCCTGCACGCTACATATTCCATTATAACAGAAGTTACCTGCTGAGTATACTTTTTTGATGACATCGCAACTCTAACACAGTAAGCCAACTCGGAAAGAAACAAATCTCCCAAACAACTTAAAAGGGCTGCCTGCCTTTGTTTTACATTGCAGCAGGAGTGCTTCACGAGGCACTTACGGGAAATTGAGTATTGCGAACTCGCCGTAGTATTTTTTTGCAGCTTTATTCCGCTTGAATCGGACAGGCTCCTGCCTTTGCGGCGGCAACCTCATCGAGGAAGTAGCCGAGATGTTTTCTTCTTCGCGCCCGGCGTCTCAGCTATGCTAATAGAAACCCGTGCTTCGCCGGACAAGATTTTCTAAAAGAGTTGTTCGTATTGCGTATGTCGTGGTAGTGAGACGCCGCCATATACGCTTTTGGGAAGTTGGAATTACCTATTTGCCTGGCTCTACAAGCTTCTTAAACCGGGGGTGGTTGCGCAAGGGGTTCCAGGCCGGATCGAGTTGGAGTAAATGAATCGAGATCTCTGCTGGGATGGACAGCAGAAACTCGAGATGGTCTATGGTTGAGGTAGCTTTGCTCGCCACTCTTCAGCTTTTTCCGGCTTCTCCCAGGATTCATACAACTGGATCATCAATTGTATGACTTCGGTGGTTACGGGATCGCGCGGTTCTGAGGCGGCGATGCTTAACTCCAAGGCCCTTAGAAGAGCCGCCTCGGCATGCTCTTGGTCTTCGGTATGATAGAGCGCTTCGCCCAGAGTCCTTAGGAAATCAGCGTTTTCCGGCTCCTTCTCAGCTGCCTTACGGGCCAGTAGCAGGGCCAGGGGCAGGAGTCTGTCTCGCAGCTCCGGCGTGGCGTCCAGCATCCACTGCGCCTCATGCGCACAGTCAGCCGCGTTGTACGGGGGTAATACCTGCTCGAACTGCTGCAAATACTCCGCGGCCCTTGGATGGTCCATCCAGAGGGCACAATCCGCCCTTAGGTACTGCGTGTGTACCAAGGCAGGTTCCATGGGGATGTAGTGGTTGAGTTGCTCCATTAAATCAAGGCAGTGCTCTTCGATCGTCTGTACGGAGTCAAAGGACGCCATAGTGGAGACTGCTGGTTCCAGGTCCACTAACCAGATTTCCATGAGTATTCCCAGTGTCAGGGCCATCTTGCTGCTATCCGGTGCCCAGCGCAATGTCATCCACCATCGGTCTAAGACCTTCAACGCCTCTCCGGTCTCTATGTCGTAGATCCAGAGCCCAATCTCACTACCGTTCCAGCCACAGATGCTCAACTCGCGGCCGTCGGGAGACCAGGAAACATTCAAGCCGCCCTGCGGTGATGGCGGAGCAATCCAGGTGGCGACAACTTTCTTTGAGGCTACATCGATGATCCTGAGTTCGCGGGGGGTATGGTCAGCAATGTACCGCTCATCGGGCGAGACCACCGGAGAAGAACCGCAGGGGGACAGAATCTCTACCGGTCTGGCATCTCTGTCCGCAAGGGACACAGAGTATAGCGTGTTGTTCTGCCGAGAGGTGTAATACAGGCGGCCGGAGCGATGTCCCCATCGTGGGCAGGCGCCCTCACAAAGACGCCGGATCTCATGAGTCACCATATCCACGATCCAGACCTCCCTGGCGTGCGTGGGCTGTCGTCGGCCACCGGGTTGCCACGTGCGAATGCTGAGGCTGGCTAGACTCTCAGTCGGCCAAATCCGGCGGTTTCTCTCAAAGGCGATAGTGCGACCGTCCGGCGACCATTCCGGGTACTGACCCGAGGTCGTCAAGAGCTCGACATCTCCCGTCTTAATGTCAAGCACGGCCACCCCGCTGGCACTGAGTAGGCCGTGGCTGTAGGCCAGCTTCGTCCCGTCCGGTTTCC
>JBARRE010000411.1:0-1903 GCA_049644065.1 Sedimentisphaerales bacterium
GTAAACCTTAGCTGGCGGGCAGGTGATTATGCCGTCTCGCACGACGTATATGTGGGTGAGAATTTTGACGATGTGGATGCCGGTGCTGAAAGTACATTCCAGGGCAACCAAACTGACACGTTTTATGGTATAGGCTTCACTGGCGTTGCCTATCCGGATGGTCTTGTTCCCGGCACAACTTACTACTGGCGAATCGACGAGGTCAATGATGCTGAGCCGAACAGTCCCTGGAAAGGCGACATCTGGAGCTTTAGCATTCCTCCTAAAACTGCATACTTTCCCGATCCGGCTGATGGCGACGAGGCTGTAAGTGTCGATGTACAGCTTAGCTGGACAGCAGGTTTCGGCTCAAAATTGCATTATATAGTTTTTGGCGAGGATTTCGACGAGGTGAGCGATACCGCCATGAGCGTTCCTAACGGTACTACGAATTATACTCCCGACCTGCTTGAATCAGAGAAGGTTTATTACTGGCGGGTAGATGAGTTTGACGGCGTCGCTACATACAAAGGCGATGTCTGGGGCTTTACAACGTCGGGCGCTGCCGGCAGTTTGCAGCCGGCTAATGGTGCGACCGATGTACAGATAAATTCAACGCTTAACTGGACGCCGGCGACTTCCGCCGTCTCACATGATGTGTACTTCGGAACCGATAAAGACGCCGTGAGGAATGCCACGACTGCCTCACCTCAGTACAAAGGCAACAAGGCCCTTGGCGCCGAGAGCTACGATCCCGGAAAGCTTGCCTGGCACAGCGATTACTACTGGCGCATCGATGCAATCTATAATACAGACACGATTAAGGGCCTTGTCTGGAGTTTCACGACGGCCGACTTCATTACAGTGGACGATTTTGAGGATTACGACATTAGTAACAACGAGATATGGTGGTCATGGAAAGATGGGCTTGGCTATGCTGCGCATGATACTGAACCGGCCTACACCGGCAACGGAACCGGTTCGGCTGTGGGCGACGAGACAACTGCTTCCTATACTGAGGAGACCGTTGTGCACGGAGGCCTTCAGTCAATGCCAGTATCCTTCGACAATAACAAGCAGGGCTACTCCAATTATTCTGAAGTAGAGATGACATTGGATTATCCGCGTGACTGGACTGAGCAAGGCGTAGGCAAACTGACGATTTGGTTCAGGGGTATTTTGAATAACGATGCTGAGCTGATATATGTAGCTATATCCAATAGCACCGGCGTATCTGCGATAGTGGTCCATAATGATCCTGCGGCGACACAGATCGGAGCCTGGACAGAATGGGTGATAGACCTGCAAACCTTTGCTGACCAGGGAATTGATCTGACCGATGTTGACAGGATTGCAATTGGCATCGGCACCCAGGGCAATATGACAATTCCCGGCGGAGCAGGTAAGATGTACATCGATGACATTCGCCTGTATCGATAAAGAGTAAATGCTGCCGAGTATACAACGTTTTAGTTGATTACCCGGGGATTTGCATTATTTAGGGGCTTGTACCGTTCGATTCGGTATGAGCCCCTTGTATTTAACTGAAAAACTTTTGTGAAAACTAACTTGCAACTAATCTACAACAGGGCAATAATAATCTAAACGACAAGAAATGTAATCGAGGGATATAAAGATGAGAAAACATTTCCTTATTAACTTGTGCATGGCGGCCTCTTTGTGCCTGCTAACGGTATTATCGAGCTGTAAAGATATAAACAGCTTATTCAAGGCTGAACACCAGAGAACCGAACATACATCAGTACCAATTGCCGGCGTGGTCGGGTTAAATATCGAAACCGACGTCGGTTCGATAACTGTCACAGGCGCTGATGTTACAGATTGTAATATCACTGCCGAAATCACCGTAAAAGCACAAACGAAAGAGAAAGCTCAGAAACTCGCCGAAGAAGTCAAGATGGAA
>JBARRE010000412.1:0-6011 GCA_049644065.1 Sedimentisphaerales bacterium
TCAACCATGGACGACGACTGCTTTTCTTGATTTCGACTTTCTCAATGTACGTAAGTTTGTGCATTTGGTCTCGAAATTGGTCCTAGTGACTGCTCGCTGAGCATTATTGCCTTGTCGCTGTTGGGTGTATCACTATCACCATGGTTGCCTTTTTCTGATAAACAGCGATCTCCATTACCGTCCTGTCATTCTTGTGGATTTCGAAATGGAGACCCTTGCCTTCGTAAGTGAGAAGGGCTTTCAGCTCAAATTCCTCAAGCTGGAAGTCGTCACCAAAGGCTTGTTTGATCTTTTCCTCCGAGTCACCGACTCCCAAGCCGTTGGTGAATTTGTAGAGAGGACTATGCATGGTAATCCCTTTGACTGAATCGTCATCCATCGCAAATGTAATATCACCAAAGAACATGAAATACCTTCTCGGAAGATTGTTGAGAGTGTACCTTTCTCCCGCGAAAAAAATCCCCTTTGGTTTTCCCAGCCTTCTCAACACCTCGTCTTTGCTCATGCCAAATGTGAACGCGCCCACGCGCACACCAAGCACGATGGTATTCTCCGATGGCTCTTGTTGACTTGCCCCTACGTCGTGGAGGCCGGTAAGAAGAATCCCGACGAGAGCTGTAATCGCTGCTGTTGTTCGTTTCATGACTTCTTATTCTCCTAAATCATTGATGTGGGCACATAGCGGCCGCCCGTACTCAGCGACGTCTCGATTGACTCAGTCTCGTTATATCGAATAGACAACATAGTATTTGTCAGTAGCTAAAAATAGTGTGCGCCCCTCTATTTAACCTGGAAAGAATCAAGTTCTTCCACTTCGTATCCTTTGAGGTCAAACTTAAATAGTGATTCATCCAGTTCAACATCGAAAACAATGTCGCTACAGATTATCTTAGGTTCCATCTGTCCCAATTCGTTTGCTTCAAAGAATTCGATGTGCATGGGCAGTTGGCAGTGAGGATCAACCCAAACAATTATCTCATCATTTTCTTTTATGTTTGTAAGATGAAAACCTATTGCCTGCTTTTGGCCTATCCGACGTTGACCTATTCGCTCGATGGAATACCCGGGCATATTCTTAAAGTTTCGGGCAGAATCGTATATGTCAACGTATATATCAGGAACTTCCCGTCCTATGACCATTATCTTTGCTGTTTTCTTCGCAGGATTCATCATGATAAGTTGTTTCTTGCGACGATCTAACAGCCAAACCTTTCCACTCGGCCATACAACTCTGACGTAATATGGTTCGAGGGCCATACACCGGATAATCGTCGTCTTATCCAGAAGGGTAATTTTCCACGTTAAGGTTTTGCATTTCCGGACATTTACCGACGAATCGATGCGGGTGAAAATTGCTCTGTCGAGCGAGCCGTTGAACTGATGTATGGCGATAAGCGCCGCTGCAATTATCAATGTCGCTGCGGCTAATTTTGCAATTTGACTTTTCATAATTGTTCTTCTTCTTGAAATAATGGCAGTAAAAGACCGAGCTCAAGTGCCCGGCCTATTGGCTATTGTTTAAGCTCTCTGGAGACTCGACTAATCAGTCTAACAGGATCTATTATTGGCCCAAGAGAACGTCTTTCTCCTTTACGTTCAAGCTCAATAGTTCGGCCAGTCTTAATCGCCAAGTCCCAAAATCTCTCGGGGGTAATTTCCGGCTCTACCTGTACGGCCAGAGCATACCCACCAGCGATGTATGGGATAGCCCAGCTAAAGCCACCTATCCTATAAAAAACGTATTCATCGCTACCACAAGGGCTGGCTGTTGTTCGTGAGTCCATCGGAAAAAACAGACAGTTGGAGTCTCGCCATCGTGCACCATCATAAAACCTCTTTGCCCAAGAAAGGCCGGGTTCGTATGATTCGAATACATCGGGATTAGCCAAAGGATGTCGGCCCAGACTATGAGACTAAAACCATGAACTTACTCAAGACTGCAAGAGACAACGAAAATACCAGCGGCTTTAGCCTCTTCGCATGCTGCCATGATTTCATCATAATCATCATGCGATGTTAACCAACCTTTCGATATTGAAATTACTCGAATCTTTTTGCCTTTCGGGAGCTGCTCGTTTATCTCTAAAATTCTGTGAATACTTTGAGCAAGGGTTCGCAAAGTTAGAGTTCCCTTGTGCCAAGTCCACTGAGCGATATAGTAGAGTTCTGCCTCAGGGGCAACCCCTACTGTTTTGCCCACAGCAATAGATGCGACAGCAGCCCCATGCATCGACGGGTCCGTGGCACCATGCAAATCAGTCTCCTCATACAAACGCACACGTTCGGCATACTCTTGATGGTCAACTAATAACGGCTGATCGATTATTGCGACCCTCACTCCACGACCGGTAATTCCTTTTTTGTGCAAACTGCGGACACGTAAACCTGGATTCTTTCCCAGTTCCATGATTTTTTGCCAATTGAAGTCGGAGGGCATCTGATTGGGAGCCGGCCAGACCGTCCTATCATCGAAGTCTGCATACATGAGATTCTCGATAGAATTGCGTAAATCGAGCTTCGTTAAATCGCGACACCGTAGATCTACCTGGAATGGATTGCCCGAATCGGGATTATATTTCGAAAGTGTTTTCAATTCCCTTGATCTCTCCTTGTCCGGCTTGGGCTTGCGGTCAATCTTGGGAAATGTAATTGGCCCGGGTGACTGTTCACTGAGCATTATCTCCTTGCCACTGTCTGGTGCATCACGATCACCACGATCGCCTTCCGTCTGATAAACAACGATCTCGGCGACGGTCTGGTTCTTCTTGTGGATTTCGAACCCAAGCCCCCTGGCGTGGTAACAGCGAAAATCCTTCCCCAGGGCCTCTTCGAGCCGGAAGTCCTCACCAAAGGCTTGTTTGATCTTCTGCTCCGAGTCGCCCACGCCCAATCCGTTGCTGAGTTTGTAGAGAGGGCTACGCACGCTGATTGCTTGGACAGAATCGTCCTCGATCCAAAAGGAAACGTCACCAAAGGCCAAAATACATTCACTCGGAAGATTGCTAAGGCTGTACTTTTCTTCCCCGCGACGAACAACCTCATCTTCCCCGAACTGAATGGCCTCTGGCTCTCCCAGCTCCTTCAACACATCGTCTTCGCTCATATCAAGCGTATAGGCACCAATCCGCACTCCAGGTACGATGGTATGTGCTCCGGAGCGCATTTGGGGATGCGTCTCTGTGGGTTGAGTGTCACTCTGTTGTCGGTTCAGCATTGCAGGCTCACCAGCTTGAATCGCACGAATCAATCTAACAGGATTAATGATTGGTCCTAAAGCCCTGGTTTTGCCATTGTAATTCAGTTCGATGGTACGTCCGGTTTGTACGGCCAACGCCCAGAATCTTTCAGGTGTTATAGCAGGATCTACCTGAACGGCCAGAGCATAAACACCGGCGATATAAGGGATAGCCCAACTATAGCCACCTATTCTATGAAAGACGTATTCATCGTTACCAGTCTCGCTGGCTGTTGTTCGTGAGTCCATGGGTATCGAGAAACTAACTCCGGACGGAGATGACCGATCAGAAGGAGATGGCCGACGAGCCCAAAACTGCTTGGCCCCAAAGAGTCCCGGTTCATAGGATTCAAAAACTTCCGGATCCGCCAAAGGCGAACGACCAAGCACGCCAAAATCTAATCCCTCGTGGACGTACTCAAGACCCGAGCATACGACTAACATACCA
This sequence comes from Sedimentisphaerales bacterium, assembly GCA_049644065.1. Taxonomy (GTDB): domain Bacteria; phylum Planctomycetota; class Phycisphaerae; order Sedimentisphaerales; family Anaerobacaceae; genus JAFGPJ01. Next base: position 3,684 of record JBARRE010000412.1, read on the forward strand.
GCAGCTTGCGCTTTCTGCACTGCTTCTGTAATTTCCTTATAATCCTTATGCGATCGCGTCCAACCTCTCGATATTGAGATGACTCGAATCTTGTTGTCCTTCGGAAGCCGCTCGTTTATCTCCAGCATTCTGTGAATACCTCGAGCAAGGGTTCGCAAAGAGTCAGTTCTCTTGTTGTCCCAATCAACATTCCATTGAGCGATATAGTAGAGCTCTGCCTCAGGGGCAACTCCTACTGTTTTGCCCAGGGCAATAGATGCGACAGCAGCCCCGTGAAACGACGGGTGCGTTCGGCCCTGTAAATCAATCTCCTCATACAAGCGCAGACGTTCGCCATACTCTTGATGGTCAACTAATAACGGCTGATCGAGTATTGCGACCCTCACTCCACGACCGGTAATTCCTTTTTTGTGCAAACTGCGGACGCCTAAACCTGGATTCTTTCCCAGTTCCATGACTTTTTTCCAATCGAACTCGGAGGGCATCCGATTGGGAGCCGGCCAGACCGTCCTGTCATCGAAATCTGCATACATGAGATCCTCGATAGACTTGCGCAAATCGAGCTTCGTCAAATCGCAACACCGCAAATCTGGATTCCTTAACGAAGCGGGATCATACTTCGGAAGCGTTCTCAATACCCTAGGATCGCCTTCCGGCTGATAAACAACGATCTCGGCGACGGTCTGGTTCTTCTTGTCGATTTCGAATCCAAGCCCCTTGGCGTGGTAACAGCGAAAATCCTTCCCCAGGGCCTCTTCGAGCTGGAAGTCCTCACCAAAGGCTTGTTTGATCTTCTGCTCCGAGTCGCCCACTCCCAACCCGTTGCTGAGTTTGTAGAGAGGACTATGCACGCTGATCGTTTGGACAGAATCGTCATTGATCCAAAAAGAAACGTCACCAAAGGACAGAATATATTCACTCGGAAGATTGTTAAGGCTGTACTTCTCTTCCCCCCGACGAACAGGCTCATCTTCCCCGAGCTGAATGGCCTCTGGTTCTCCCAGTTTGCGCAACACATCGTCTTTGCTCATGCCAAGCGTATACTCACCAACGCCCACACCGGGCACGATGGTATGCTTCGATTGCTCCTGTTGACTCGCCCGTACATGGTGGGAGCCGGCAAGGAGTATTCCGACCAAAGCTATAATCGTTGTTGTTGTTCGTTTCATGACTTGTTACCTCATAAATTATTGATGTGGGCACACAAAGCGTCCGCCCGTACTCAGCGGCGGCTCGATTGCCTCAGTCTCGTTATACTGAATAGATAGCATAGTATTTTTCAGTGGCCAAAAATAGGTTGTGCCCCTCTATTTCCAACAATGCAAACATAACACTATACCTCCCAGCCCCTCCGGTACGTCCGGCCGATATACTGATTTATCTCCGGATAGTTTGTGCACTCCATCTTCTTCACGTCCCACTCAAGCTTCCTGCCCACGCCGGCGAATGCCGCCAGATGGCCGGTCAGGATCCACTCTGTGAGCCGGCCGGATGTGGTGGTGAAATCATTCGTGAGGGAGCGTCCCTTCTCAATGGCGTCAAATATTTCGTCGAGCGCGCCGCCGGTGCGCGGCATCGTCTTCAGAGGCGGGGGGTACTCCCTGTGTTTCTTTACGGGTAGGATGCGCGTGTCGAGGCAAAAGGAACCGGAATACATATAGCCCTTGTCACCGATGAAGATGGATCCAACCCTGCTGGGCGGCTTCAGTTCCCTGCGCAACTTCCTGAGGGATTCGGGCATGTCATCGGTTTTTTCGTAAGCATAGACCTTCACCGGTGGCATATCTCCTCGCGCCGGGAATTCCCACCGCAAGACAATGTTTATAGGGTACATTTCATAACTGCCCCCTTTGAGGTGGATGCACTCAACCGTGTAGCGGCTAGCCTGCCCAAGGCGCAGGGCATCGAATGCCCCATCCAGATTGTGGCAGCCCATGTCTCCGAGTCCGCCGGTGCCGAATTGACGCCACTTTCGCCATTTTTCCGGATGCAGATCGTCGTGGTAGTCCCGGTAGGGAGCCGGTCCGATCCACTCGTTCCAGTGCACGTGAGCAGGTATCGGCTTGGATGGCGGGCGTCCCCCGGAACCACCGAAGCTATCGTCGACTATACAATGGACTTCAGTCACATTTCCGATAGCTCCGGCCCAGACGTACTCGCATAAGCGATGGTGACCTTCCCCGTAGTGGCCCTGGTTGCCCATCGCGGTGAATACCTTATTCTTTTTGGCCACTTCGCCAAGTATCCGACACTCCCGGATGTTATGCGCCAGCGGTTTCTGGCTGAACGTGTGAAGCCCCCGTTCCATAGCGCGCACCGCCGCAGGGG
>JBARRE010000413.1:0-2386 GCA_049644065.1 Sedimentisphaerales bacterium
ATATACAACGGTTACAGCAGCCCAAGAATAATCGACTGCACATTTATCAGGAACACGGCAGATTCCGGCGCCGGGGTATACAACTATGCACCGACAGAAGGATGGGACGGTGAAATTGACCAGGATCCCCAGAGTACACCGATGCTTGTCAACTGCACTTTCACCGCCAACTTCGCAGAGGATAACGGGGGCGCAATATACAGTGTCGAGAACAATCCAAACCTGACCAACTGTATATTCAGCGAAAACTCGGCAGGCTATGGCGGCGGCGGGATATGTTTTAACAACAGCGACCCGAACCTTACCGGCTGCTCATTCAGTGAAAACTCGGCACGTTATGGCGGCGGAATGTACAACGATAGCAGCAACCTGACTTTAACCTACTGCACGCTCATAGCGAACTCGGGGTATGATTACGGCGGCGGGATGTACAATACCGGCAGTAGTAACCTGAGCCTGAACAACTGCATAGTTGTCGCAAACAGGGCGAACTCTTACGGCGGCGGTATGTCCAGCAACAACAGCGATTTGACTTTGACCAACTGCACGTTCACGGGCAACTCGGCACCGGATGGAAGTGCTATAGCTTTCAACTCTCGGGAACAGAGGGGCCAGAGCTCTGCCGGGATCATCGACTGCATCCTTTGGGATGGCGGCAATATAATATGGATTAACGACAATTCAACAATCGCTATGTCCTACAGCAACATCCGGGGCGGCTGGATTGGTACAGGTAACATCGATGCTGATCCGCTGTTCGCAGATCCGAATGGCCCCGACAACATCCCCGGCACCGAAGACGACGACCTTCGGCTCGCTCCATCGTCACCCTGTGTCGATGCCGGTGATCCGAACTATGCGCCCGGACCAAACAAAAAAGACCTTGACGGCAATCCTCGCATCGTAAGCGGACGTGTAGATATGGGCGCCTATGAATTCCCGGGTATAATATATGTCGATAACCAAGTCCCTGACGATCCGGAGCAGGGCGACTTTCAGGATGATGGCTCCGAAGCCCGTCCGTTCGACACTATCCAGGAAGCCATTGATATAGCAAAAGACGGGCAGAAGGTTCATGTCCGGCCGGGAGTGTACTCCAAAATCGATTTTAAAGGCAAGGCAATAACGATTGCAGGCATAGAAGGCACGGTCGTAATTGATGGTACAACGGCCGCCAGAGGAGGCACCACGAGAGGGGAACAGGACGCAGTTACCTTCCACACAGGTGAGGGGTCGGGCAGTGTGCTGAAAAACTTTGTTATTAGAGAAAGTGGTATGGCAATATCACTAAATTATGGCAGTAGCCCAACGATCTCCAACATCACAATCGTAGATAATGATTTCGGCATAGCGGCTTATGAGAATTCGAATCCTGACATAAGTAATTGTATTTTCTGGAACAACAAAAACGGAGACCTGTTCCAGTGCCAGGTCCACTATAGCTGCATCGAAGGCGGGGCCGAAGGCCAGGGCAACATAAGCGGCGATCCGCTCTTTGTAGATGCGGCCAACGGCGATTACCACTTGAAAAGCGAAGGCTGGCGATGGAATACTAACAGCGAATCATGGACCTACGACAACGTTACGAGCCGATGTATAGATGCGGGTGATCCGATCTCGCCATTGGGCGACGAGCTAATGAGCGCACCGCGGGACCCTGATAACGAATACGGTATAAACCTGTATATCAACATGGGAGCTTACGGCGGAACTTACCAGGCCAGTATAGCTCCGCCTTACTGGTTTCCGGAGTATGAAACCGATCCGCCCGAACCAAATCCGGCTCAATGGGCACGTGACGGCAAGCCGAGAGAAGAGCCCGTATTGGGACGTGATCGAATAGTAGATTATTGGGTAGAGATGATAGCAGCCGAGGCAACGGATGCCAGCGGGCCGGTCGAGTATTTCTTCGAGTGTACTACCGATGCCGGCTTAAGCAGTGGATGGCAAAGTGCACGTAATTACGAAGTTCTGGTGGGCAGCCCGGGGCAGCGCCACAGTTTCCGTGTAAAGGCACGCGATCAGTTCGGAAACGAAACCGAGTGGTCCGAGGAACTGTCGGCCGATTAGATCTTGTTGCGGAAAGCCAAAAACCGGCTTCTGTTACCCCTGCGTAAGCAGGGGTCCAGAGTGAAAAAGCTGGATTCCCGCTTCCGCGGGAATGACAAATACTGTTTCCTTAACAGGAACTAAATTAGATGCAAGACAGAATGAATCTTAAAAGATTTTGTTGATAACTATTTGAGAAGTAGATATTATACTAAGAGAGTAATATATGCGAATGCGGAAATATGATGTACGGCGAAACAGCGCCAAAATATGTTGGCTGCCGGGCCGGAAGACATCGTGCGAGAGAACAGCCGCCCGGAGGATTTACGCTAATTGA
>JBARRE010000414.1:0-2393 GCA_049644065.1 Sedimentisphaerales bacterium
GATTTAATGGGCTTGAATATAACCACCAGCAGTATTACAAAAATAGAAACCAAGACTATTGTTTCAATATTGTTTAACATGACTCTTCCTTCCATAATTTAGAGTGAACTTACTTGTTATGCTGGCAGGTGTTTTCGGCACCTGCCGGCTTTTCATTTACCAGTTATGTTGCTTTTAGAATTGTTCCAAGAATAACTCTGGCTATCGCAAATACTACCAATGCCACAATGAGTTTTCCTCTTTCCGATAGTGGGTTTTGGGTTTTCAAAAACTGCGAAACTTTTGTAGTAACGGCATTAACAAGCGTTTTGCCGGCATTATCAAATGGGACGAGCCAGTTGACATTTCTCCAGAGCACAACAAGTCTTATCTGCAAAAAGAACATTGCAATATCAAGGCCTACACAGACGAAATACAAAAAACACATCAGTAGATAATTTAATCCTTCCAATTTCATTGTCCTTTCTTAAATGGCTCGTATATGGTGAGCCAGAGTTTGATATTTTCGGAGCAGTTTTTGTTGATCACCGATGAAGCAGTACCTTATTGAGCCGTCCGGATTTCGAGAAGCGATTCTTTTAAGCCTGGCCTCATCAATATCTTTCGGCGTGCCCCCAATCCCGATGCAGTCGATAACAATCCCTGCACTTTTTAGCCTGTCAGCTACTTTTTCCGGGCAGGTAGATCCATTGTGTTCGCCGTCTGTAAGCATAATGATCCTTTTTGTCATCCCTTTATTTGTGCAGAGTTCTCTGGTACTGCCGTGAACATGCTGATCCGGCTCATAGAAGAGTTCCGAGAGAGCCCGTATTAAGGGTCTTTTGGCAATATAATTTTTCAATGGTTTAGGCGTGCCGAGGAAACAGTCTTCTGCCATTTCAAGGGCAGCAGTAAAGTTGGTTCCATTCGGATCTGGAATATGCTTTAGAGAGTCACAGATACTCCTGGCACCATTCGCAAGTTTTACCGGGTCATGCAAAAGCTCTGCATAGGAACCAAAACCTATTACTCCAGCCACGTCCCGAGGATGATGTCGAGCTTTTAGCTTTATCAGTTCAATATTGGCTCTTATAGCACCAACTTTTCTTGAAGGCTTCCAGTCGTCATATTCCATTGAGGGTGACAGGTCTATCAAGGTCATCAGGAACTCCGGTTTTCCGTTTCCCGATACGGGATTTGCAAAATTTAAATACTTCATTTTTCTATTCCTCAAATTCTGTTAAAAATAATATTCTCAGGTTATGCCATCTGATTAGCAGTGATACCACTTTTGTAATCAATCTCCATTTCAGACTGCTTACCGCTCACAACATCACGAGCCTTAGCTGAAAGAATGCCGTTGACATCGAGAGTAAAAGTAATCTCAATTCTTCCGATCAGGTCTGATCTTGGCGGCAGATCCTTAAGCTCAAAATGGCCGAGGGCTGTACAGTCTTTTACATCCTGGCCGTCATTGCCTTGCAGCAGCTTGATAAGAACTTCAGTCTGGCCGGGACCGCTCAGCTTGAACAGCTTAGTCTGTATAGATGGTACAGGGGTATCTTTTGAAAGCATTTCAAAGCAGATTTCCCTGTCTTTCTCGTCTAGTACCAGGATTCCGATGCTATGACTGAGGATTTCCCTCAGATATACTCCCGGCGGCGGCAATGCCACATCACCGCAGGTATAAGTCTTGCCCTGCCGCTCATATTCGATACGACCGGCGAGAACAGCACCTAAGGCAGCTGCACAATGAGGCTGACACCGGCGTGATACCTTTTTGCCGGTAAGCTCTTCAAGCAATTCAGTTACAATCGGCATCATAGAACCACCGCCCACAGCGTAAACCTCGTCAATACCAGTAAAATCAAGATTTGCATCTTTGACTGTCTGCTCAGTCTTTTCCATGGTTTTCTCTGCCAGGTCCAGCACCCACTGGTTAAATTGCTGGCGTGTAATTGTCATCTGCAGTTGTTTGCCTTCACAGAACAGGACAACCTGGGACTGGGACTGTGCAGAAAGGCTTATCTTCAGTTGTTCGATCCTCTGCATCATCTCCTGATAGAACACAGGATGCTCTTCCGGTGAAGGTCTGAAACCATTTTTAGTCTCAAACTCTTCCAGCAGCTTGTCACTTATACGATCATTAAAGTCCCGTCCACCAAGGTGCTGTTCGCCTCCTGTGGCGATGATATCCATGGTATTACCTTTGCAACTGACAATTGAAACATCAAAGGTTCCACCGCCAAGGTCATATACAACAGCAGTTGAACCCTTATGCTTGTACAACGTGTCATTTCGGTAAGCCTGCATGAAATGATTTATTTTCGCTGGTATTGTCAGTTGTGGCCGGTGAGTTCCGCTTGATCGGCGGCCCATGTGACGGGTCGTCGGGCGGGCCGGTTAAAACCAAT
>JBARRE010000415.1:0-2559 GCA_049644065.1 Sedimentisphaerales bacterium
CAGGAGAATACGCTCATTACCTGCAAGGTGCTGGCGCAGCGGGGGCATGATGTCACGTTGGTGACCGGGCCGGCGTTGGGGCCGGAGGGTGAGCTTTTTAACCAGGCACAAGGACAGGGCTACAAGGTGGTGGTTATCGACAGGCTTCGCCGGGCAATCAATCCTTTTAATGATACGATCAGCTACTTCCGGATAAAGAGGCTGCTTCGGCAATTGCAGCCGGATATCGTTCATACTCATTCCGCCAAGGCGGGGATATTGGGCCGATTCGCAGGATATAAACTCAAAACTCAAAATTCAAAACTTAAAATTGTCCATGCGATACATGGTCTGGCCTTTCATCCATATCAGATCGCGGCATTGAATAAGTTCTATATCGCGGTAGAGAAGTCGGCTGCCAAGCGGACGGATTTCTTCATTAGCGTCGCCGATGCCATGACGGCTCAGGCGACCGCGGTGGGCATAGGCAGACCAGAACAGTACGTAACGGCGTATTCTGCCATTGACGAGAACGACTTCATGGAGCCGATTTCACAGGAGAAAAAACGAGATTTTCGCCGAAAGTACGGAATCGGTGAAGATTCGGTTGTGCTTGTCACCGTTGCCCGGCTGTTCATGCTCAAGGGACATGAATATATCATCGAGTCGGCCAAAGAGCTTTCGAAGCGATTTGCAAATTGTGTCTGGTTCTTCGTTGGCGACGGCAATCTTTCAGAGCATTACAAGCAGCAGGCTCGCGAGCTGGGATTGGCCGATAGGATCAAATTCACGGGCCTTTTGCCGCCGAGCCAGATCCCGCTGGCTATACAATCGTCGGATATGCTCGTCCACTGCTCGCTGAGGGAAGGTCTTGCAAGGACGCTGCCCCAGGCGATGCTGTGCGGCAGGCCGGCCATATCTTTCGATGTTGACGGCGCCAGAGAAGTGGTCAATGAAAACACCGGCCGGCTCATCGAGCCGAAGAATGTCGGGCAGCTAATCAATGCCTGTGCTGAGCTGATAGAAGATGCGGATTTGAGAAAAAAGCTCGGCGAGCAGGGCAGAGAGTCAGTGAAAAAGAAGTTCGCGCCGGATACGATGGTCGATACCATCGAAGCGGTCTATGAAAAACTGCTGCATGAATAGTTAGCACAGATTGATCGGGAGAAAGGAAATCATTGCACATGAGTGACACATTGAAACCATGCTGGCAGAACTGTTTTATTCCTGAAGATGAACGTGCCCTCAAGGACGAGGAACTGGCCGCAATCGATGCAATGGAAGATTCTATAACGCCGTTGGATGATGACGCCGTTCGTATAAGGAGGCTTATCACATGTTTTGAATCGTGCTACCACCAGGCCGACCGCCAGGCCGAGCTTATTATAAAAGCGATAGGTTCAGGCCGGCCCCCGGCCGAATCGGGCGACAGGCCGCCCGGGCGAAAGCGGGACTTGCAGAATTGCCGTGACATCCTTTCAGCATGGTGTGAAGATGCAATTGATAAGGTCAGGGACAATGATGTTGGCGGTATATCCGCCGACCGGCTGGCCGGCTTCATCGGGGACCGAACGCCAATCAAAACATGGCAGGTCCGGCGAATAATTAACAAAGTAACGTTCGCCCTGGATCCTTTACAGACCTTCCATAACCTGTCTTTGAACGCAGGAGAATACGGCGAGCCGGGCGCGCAATCTGTTGGTGGGCATTACAGTGACAATTCGGATTTTCTCGCCCAGACGGTCGAGACTGTCATACACGACACCGTCGATGGCCGGGACGCACAGATTACGCTCGCAATCGCCATCGACCGCCTCCAGCCGTGTAATTGGAACTTTGTTGACAATCTCGTAATTTTACTAAAGGCCGTCGGCTCAGACCTGCGCCCGGATAAATCCTTCGCCTGTTGTGAGCGGAATGTCTTGTTGACACCTCTCCGCGGCAGATTGGAAATTATTTCGAACACTCTTTGTGCCTTCTGGCAAAGCGAAGAATCAGAGCAGCAGATAGATAACAACCTTCTCGCCCTTTTGGGAATCGGCACGCCTGTAAAGTGCTGGCTTGCAGCTTCTTTGGATAAAACCATAAGCTCGCAGTTGGATCCGGATAACGTCAGACGAATGTATGAATGGGTGGTAAAATGGATCAAGTAGTTTCCTATTGTGGCCTAATATGCGATACGTGTCTTATCTATTTGGCCACAAGAGAAAAAGATGACGATAAGCGATACGATATGAGAGTTCAGATCGTCCGGGAAATTAAAAAGCATTACGGCGAAGAATGTAAACCGGAAGATATTACCGATTGCGATGGGTGTAAGACTGAAAGCGGAAGACTGTTCTCAGGTTGTAAGAATTGCCACATGAGGAAGTGTGCGAGGCGGAAAGGTGTTGAGAATTGTGCGTATTGTAACGAGTATGCCTGCGAAAAAATTGAAAAGTTCTTTGCTACGGATCCGGATGCCAGAGCGCGATTAGATGCGATAAGGAGAGAACTCTAATTTTACCTGTACGTGGAGACAAGATATTATGAAAAGTTACAGAAAAGAGCTTTGGTTCAATACTTCAAGCAGGCGGGAAT
>JBARRE010000416.1:0-7919 GCA_049644065.1 Sedimentisphaerales bacterium
TACCACGAAGTTAAGATGAGAAGGCTATTCCCCTCGGGCCTGTGAGGCTCGATAATACGCACTCGTATTTTAAGGTGCAATTGACAACGTCAATAAAGGAGAATAGCCATGACTAATGTAACAATCGGAATGGATTTAGGCGACAAAAATCATGAAGTTTGCGTGTTGGATCAAAAGGGACATGTGATGGATCGCTTTGCCGTAGGCAATACCCGAAAACAGCTCCAGAAGGTTTTCCTGCCGTATACAGGAGCCTTGGTGGCAATGGAAAACGGGACTCATTCCCCATGGATCAGTCGTGATCTGCAAGCTCTGGGCTGTAAAGTTCTGGTCGGTAATGCTCGGAAACTCCGGATGATCTGGGCCCGTTCGCAGAAGACCGATGTCAAGGATGCCGAAATGCTGGCCCGAATCGCACGGTTTGACCGGCAACTGCTTTATCCGATCTATCACCGTAGTCAACAGGCACAAATAGACCTGGAACAGATCAAAGCCCGTGACTTGCTGGTGCGTCTACGAACCGATCTGATCAACCATGTACGTAGTACGGTCAAGGCCATAGGTGAACGATTACCGGCGTGTAGTGCCGATTGTTTCGACAAACGGGCCCAAACCTTCATGCCCGATTCTCTGCGTACGGCCTTGATGCCTTTGGTTGAACAAATTGCATCGTTAAGTCAGCAAATTCGAGGTTATAATTGTAAGATCGAACAGTTGTCCCTCACTGTTTATCCGGAAACCGCCTGCTTACGCCAGATCCAGGGTGTCGGTTTGATTACGTCATTGGCCTTTATCCTCACCCTCGAGTCCCCGGATCGTTTTGACAAAAGTCGAGCCGTCGGCCCCCATTTAGGCCTTACGCCCCGCCAGGATCAATCGGGCAGTTGCGATAAGCAGTTACGCATCAGCAAGGAGGGAAATGTTTACCTGCGGCGTCTATTGGTCAGTTGTGCCCACTATATCCTGGGGCGTTATGGTCAGGATAGTGACCTGCGTCGATACGGTGAGCGTCTGATTGCTCGTGGCGGTCGTGGTGCCAAACGTAAGGCAGTGGTGGCTGTCGCCCGTAAACTGGCGGTCTTACTCCATCGCCTTTGGTCGACCGGCGAGGTCTATCAGCCGCTTTATAATGCCGGTAAAGCGGCATGAATTTAGGGACGATAATTATCGGGAGATCTCACAATCATGTTTTGTACCCGTAGAGATAACAACAATGTGGAAGACCGCCGAGGCGGCGGTCGCTGTTTTGATCTTTTCAAACACCCCCCAACCGAAGCCAGATTGGCTGGAGGGATAGCCGTACGACGACCTTGGTTCGTGTAGCAGGGTCTGTCATAACCTATATAGCTGAAAGAAGGACCTTTGCGAATGTCATCAAATAAGTTTTTTATGTCTTGGTCTGGAAGACTGCGTTTCGTGCCAAGATCCTGTCTCCCGGCGGAGGCGATTAAAGAGATCGTCACGAAGTTTGCAGCTTCCCAAGACGGACCTTAGCAGGCACCGGGCCGCAACCAGGCCCACTGACAGAGTGCGAATGGAAGCAAGACAGAAAAGACTTAAAGAATTCGCAATGGTAAACATTATACTTGAATAGCCTTCTCATGGAGGGCACGAAGATCACGGAGAAAACCAATAATCAATAGTAAATAATCAATAATCAATTATAAAGGCCACTGATTAACACTGACGAACACGGTTTAAAGAAAAAGATAAAATCTATGTAGATCTTGTAAATCCCGTCTAAGAAAAAGTTTCTTGAATTTGTATTAGACACTGATTAACGCTGATAAACACGGTTTTTAAATTTTATTTATTTATTTTCAATTTTACTATCAACATTTTGCCTCTGAGATTCGCTGTATCATATAAAGGGATGGTAGTAAACGTGGAGTATTAGATATGTATGGATACGTTTCAGACAGTAATAATGCGGTAACGGACGAAATCATTCTCGATAAATACGAAGAATTTGAGCAATTGAGAGCAAAATATCCAGAGCATGAGATATACCTGTTTTTAGGAACCGATGTCGATATGGCCTTATTCTTCGCGCCCGGCGTCTCGGCTATGCTAATAGAATCAAGAGCCTCGCCGGACAAGATTTTCTAAAAGAGTCGTTCGTGTGTCGGATAGAGTATGGCTCTATACTGGATGCCTGATTCCTGATGCTTGTCATCATTCCGAGCGCAACGCTGCGAAGTCGAGGAATCTATATAACAAGTTGTTATTCCGCACCCATTCGACTGAGCTCAGGTCGGGCTTTGGTGTGGAATCCGGACGAGAGGTGAAATTTTGTATCAACATTTAACTGATCAGGAATGGTTGTTGTCTTGTTAATTGGCGAAATAGTGAATAGTCGGCTAAAGATCAAGAGATTCAATATACAAATTCAGAGAAGCAAGGAAAAAGCTCCCATTTTCGGTAGATCCTAACATTTGAGAAATAGCAGTTGAAATTTATCTATCCATTGCTATGATATAACAATTATCTGACGGCGTTTGGCACTTTTAAGGCAAAGGTGTATTCAACCCATGATATAGGCGGTGAAGCCTGAGTCGAGTGTGGTAGGATTTCCAATCGCAATGGTTAATACGGAAACCATATAAACGATAATCGGAGCTGGCATATAGGCCAGATAGCTTGAACAATGGCTACTGAAATCACAAGCCAACTCGATCACGTTCGTCGAATGGTTAGCAAAGATCACCAAAGATGTGAACGATCAAGAATAGGACAATTTCTAACCCCGGCACCGATTGCACATTTCATGGCTAGTTTGTTCCAACGAGACGTTAAGGATGTACAAATTCTTGATGCAGGAGCTGGAGCAGGTGTGTTGTCTGCGGCGGCAGTGGAGACTTTCATCTCGCAGAGGAAACGCTTGCGGTCGGTTAAGGTGATAGCATATGAGAGTGATGAGCTAATGTTACCCTATCTGGAGGATACTCTGAGCCGCTGTAAGGCTGCTTGCATAAAAGCGGACATCGCCTTTCGTTCGGAAACGCAAGCTAAGGACTTTGTGGAAGCGGGCACAGCTCTGACGGAGGAAGGGCTGTTTGCGGGAGAGGCTGAACGCTTTACGCATGCTATTCTGAATCCGCCCTATAAGAAGATCAACGGGCAAACGAAGACGCGGAAGTTGCTGGATGCGGCGGGGATGGAGGTTTCGAATCTCTACGCAGCGTTCGTATGGTTGGCGGCGAAAATGCTGGTACCTGGGGGTGAGTTAGTAGCGATTACACCTCGCAGTTTCTGCAATGGGCCGTATTTTCGCAAGTTTCGTCTCGCCCTGCTGGACATGATGGCGCTGCGGCGGATTCATGTGTTTGAGTCGCGCAAGAAGGCTTTTCGCGATGATGATGTTCTTCAGGAGAACGTGATTTTTCACGCAGTACGGATTGGACGTAAACCTAAGAATGTGACTATCTCATCATCGGAAGGTTCCAATTTCCACAAGATGAACGTTCGGTGCGTGCCCTACGAACATGTCATATTGCCACACGACATGGATGCTTTCATTCATCTCGTGCTGAACAACGATGACGAAGATGTGATGCACAGGATGCGGCAGTTTAGAACGACACTTGATGAGTTGGGGATGGAAGTTTCGACAGGACGCGTCGTTGATTTTCGGGCGCGGGAGCACCTCCGCGTTCAGCCTGAAGCCGGGACAGTCCCACTGGTGTATCCGTGCCATTTTGAGAACGGCTTTATTTGCTGGCCAGCGGAATCCGAAAAGAAGCCAAACGCGATTATCTCGTCGGAACAAACTCGCGACCTCATGGTTCCGGTAGGGCATTACGTTCTAACAAAACGCTTCTCTGCGAAGGAGGAACGAAGGAGAGTGGTGGCGGCGATTTACGATCCACAGCGCTTCCAATCGCCACTCGTTGGTTTCGAGAATCATCTGAACTACTTCCACGCAGGAGGCAAAGGGTTGTCACCGAATATTACGAGAGGATTAGCATTGTATTTAAATTCTACGTTATTCGACCGATACTTTCGGCTTTTCAGCGGGCACACTCAGGTCAATGCCACAGACCTCAGGAAAATGCGATATCCTACGCGTGAGCAACTCATCTGCCTTGGCGACCATGTGAACAATCGCATCCCGGATCAGGAAACCGTGGATGCAATTTTGGAAAAGGTATACAAGAGCGATGGCAAAGAAGATCAAAGCAAAGAAAGCTGAGCGAAAGATTGCAGAAGCGCTGGAGGTCTTGAAGGCGCTTGGGCTTCCACGGCAACAACAGAATGAACATTCGGCTTTGACACTTCTTTCGCTCCTTGACCTGAAGCCTAAAGACGAATGGGAGAACGCGAGCAATCCGTTAATGGGCATTACACCCATGATGGAGTTTTTCGCCGCGAACTACGACAAGCGATATGCACCTAACACACGTGAGACGGTGCGACGACAGACTGTGCACCAGTTCGTACAGGCTGCGCTGGTTCTGCCGAATCCAGATAGTCCATCGCGACCAACGAATAGTCCGAAAGCAGTGTATCAAATTGATACATCGGCGCTGAAACTACTACGTGAATTTGGCAAGCCGAGCTGGAAAGGACGGCTGAAGGAATATCTAAAGTCTGTCGAAACGCTGAAGCGACTGTATGCGAGAGAGCGGGAGAAGTGTCGCATACCGCTAAGACTTCGGAGTGGAGAGGAAATCAGGTTGTCACCTGGAGGACAAAATGTACTTGTCAAAAAGATCATTGACGATTTTTGTCCACTTTTCACGCCGGCAGGGCAAACCATCTACGTAGGTGACACGCAGAAGAAGTGGGCGTATTTTGACTCAGAGGCACTTGCCGTGTTGGGCGTTGAGATCGAAGAGCATGGGAAGATGCCTGATGTAGTCGTTCACTATATCGAGAAGAACTGGCTCGTACTCATCGAGGCAGTTACCAGCCACGGTCCCGTGAACCCAAAGCGCCGGCAGGAGTTGGAGCAACTATTTGGTGGTTCGCGCGCGGGACTCGTATACGTAACGGCCTTTCTTGATCGACGAACCTTGTTGAAATATCTGGACGAGATATCCTGGGAAACGGAAGTCTGGATTGCGGAGTCACCGACGCACTTAATCCACTTCAACGGCGAGCGCTTTCTTGGACCTTATGAGGATGATGAATGACCAATAGGTGACGAGGTATAATGGTTTCCCTGTTTTCGTCATTATTCCCTGCCCTGCGATTCTCACCACAATTACCACTCAACTGTAACGCATTTTGAGAGGTTTGTGTTTCGGATTGCGTATCCTTCGATTGCGCTCAGGATGACGACGAGGATTAATCAGGGAAATTTAGTATTGCGAACTCGCCGTAGTATTTTTTTGCAGCTTTATCGTATGCCTTGCCGGCGGCAACCTCATCGAGGAAGTAGCCGAGATGCTTTCTTCTTCGATTAACGAGGATTTGGGCTCGCCATTTTTTGGTTTGTTTGTTGTACCAGACACCTCTGTACTTCGAGGAAGTGTTGATCTTGGGATAGCGGGCGTATCGGGCGTTCTCTGCGGGAGTGGCGGGGCGGAGGTTTGCTTTGCGGTTGTCTGAGCCGTTATGATTGATGTGGTCGACGAAGAGGTCATCCGGCACGTCGATGATTTCGCGGTGCATCGATATGGTCAGCCGCTTCCTCAGGATCGGCGACCACTGGCCCCTTACGGCGTAGCATGTACGGTCCTTCATGGAGACATACCATTTGTGTCTGCTCAGTCGTTCGTAATCGTCGGGGTCCACGATGGCGTATTTTCCCTGCGAGAGGGGGATCCTCGCGATATCTGGGGACACCATACATATTTATTATTGCATTTTCAGCGCCGAGTTGTTATTATTACGTTATGGCTCGTTTAGCAAGAGTTATAGTTCCAGGTGTGCCGCACCACGTGACCCAGCGTGGCAATCGTCGTCAGACAACGTTCTTCAGCAAGGCAGACTACGCCGCGTATCTGGAGTTGATGGCGGAATGGAGCAGGCGTTGCGGTGTGGGCGTATTGCCTGATGCCCAACCACGTCCACCTGATCGTCGTACCGGAATCGGAGGATGGGCTGCGGCGGGGAATCGGCGAGGCCCACCGCAGATACAGCCGGCGAATCAACTTCCGCGAAGGCTGGCGGGGTCACTTGTGGCAGGGACGTTTTGCTTCTTTTCCTATGGACGAGCGATACCTTATGCTGGCGGTGCGTTACGTGGACAATATCAGGGGACACCATACCTATTTCTTCTCATATTTTTTGTTTACATTTACCAATTTCATCGTGGATAAATATAGTTGTCCGCCTTCCCCATAGGGGGTACAATTTTCGATGAGTTTTAACAGAAGAGAAAGGATTATAAAGCTGAATCCAGAATCCAGAATCCAGAATCCAGAATACAGGAGACAGACGGTTTTGTTATTTACCCCATGAGATAGGTTAAACCGCCATCTCACGGGGTTAACGATTGACTATTGACTAATAAATTCGAGGCGTACCATTAGATATAGGGAGACGAATCATGAAATTTCGTATATTATTAATTGCGGCCATAGCGTTTGGTTTGATTGTTTCAACATCATGCTTTCCTGAGTTTGAAAATCCATTGCCTCGCTCTAAGGACATGCCGCCGGACAGGGCAATCCTGGGCACATGGGAAACTTTGCCTGGAAAACAGCATTTTCAAGTATCCTTTTTTGCGAAAGAGTCCGGAGAGATGTACATCGTCTGGATCGACCTTGAAGATGTCGAAGTCTTACCACCCGGCATAGCAATAGCCAGGGGGTATACAACGAGTATCAACAAAGATAATCTCCTCTGTTTGCGGATTATAAAGAAAGTTAATCAGGACGCGGTTGATGAGCAAGAAAAACCTATGTTCATGATAGTAAATTATAATATATCCAACAAAGGCATCCTATCAATCAATATGTTCTCACAGATCGCGATCAAGCGCATGATTGAGGAGGGTAAACTTAAGGGCCAAATCAAGAAAGGCGAATTCTTCGACAAAGTTCTTGTTACATCCTCGTCTGATGAACTCGTTGCCGCCATCCTCAAATATGGTCTTGAATCCTTCATTTATGATTTTGATTTTGAAGGCGAAATTATGAAGTTTCAGAGACTCGGTAATGAACAGGGAGAAAACTAGGAAAAAGACTTTTTCATTGATTATCCATTCGACCTTGCTCAGGACAAGTTTACTAATTATTATTGATTATTTCTCTGAGTCCCCGGCGCTCTCTGTGGCCCTTTTGATTTACTAATCTGCGTAATCAGCAATGCTAACTCGTAAGAGCTTGAAAATTATTCCAGATAATCATCAGGCCACCTTGCTAAGTTGTTTGGTAGTTGCACGTTGTGTTAATAGTATGGTCGCGATTATTTGGGCACCGTTTGGCCTTAGGCGATAGCCTCATTGGTTCCGGCCGAAGGCCGGGCTGTGTAATCAGCGTTAATCCGCGGTTATATTTTTGACAGGATAACAGGATAATGACTGATTTAATCTGTGTTAATCCTGTCTAAGAATAAAAACGGTGGGGCCAGCCCCACCCTGATATGGAACGACCTTTGTCAACTATGATTTTTCTATTTTTGTTTCATTATTTTTTTTAAGCTTAATAGCGTGGGCTGCTTCGACAATGAATCAGTCTGATATTCGTGGATTATCCCTTAGGGACAGAGCCGACATTGATATTCTTCGTCGCAAGCTTTGCGTTCTACAGTCATGAGTTCAGTCCGTTCGAAACGAACTTATCATATAGGATGGCCGCAAGTAGCTCTGTTGTGCCCACGCTATTAAGCATCATAACACCTCAATTAAATCATAAAACATCTTCGGAGGAGGGCTGATAAAAGAAAAAAGGGATTATCAGGCCGCATCATTTGTATTTTTCCTTGCCTGGTATTGCGTAACAGTAAACCATATGAATCCTGCAAGCTCT
>JBARRE010000417.1:0-6752 GCA_049644065.1 Sedimentisphaerales bacterium
CACAAAGTCAACAATACGCTGGGCCAGGGTCTGCTGGCAAAATATATGGGCAAGACCAAGCTGATCGCCGAGACCGGTGCCGGGCAGCACGGCCTGGCCACCGCTATGATCGGCGCCTTGTTCGGGATGGAGACAAAAATCTTCATGGGCGTCACCGATATCGAGCGGCAGAGCGTCAACGTCCATAAGATGAAACTCTGCGGCGCGAAAGTCATCGGCGTCGAAGGCGGCACGGGGACATTGAAAGACGCCATCAACGACGCCCTTCGCTACTGGACCGCTCACGTGACCGATACGTTCTATCTGTTCGGCTCGGCCTGCGGGCCGCATCCGTATCCGACCATCGTAAAGCATTTCCAGAGCTGCATCGGCACGGAGGCCCGGCAGCAGTGTCTCGACCAGATCGGTAGATTGCCTGATATGGTCGTGGCCTGCGTAGGCGGAGGCAGCAACGCGATTGGAATTTTCTCCGGCTTTCTGGATGACACAAACGTTCGGCTCATCGGCGTCGAAGCCGGCGGCAGGGGCATTAGCGAAGGCCGGCACGCAGCGACATTAGTAGCCGGGCGCGTCGGAATTCTGCACGGGGCAAAGGCCTATCTGCTCCAGGACGCCGAGGGCCAGGTCGATGAGACCGAGTCGGTCAGTGCCGGCCTGGATTATCCGGCTGTCGGGCCGGAGCATTGCCTGCTGAAAGATACCGGCAGGGCAGAATACGTCGCCGCCGAAGACGAAAATGTCCTGGATGTTTTCGAGATGCTTTCCAGGACCGAGGGAATCCTGCCGGCACTGGAAAGCTCGCATGCCCTGGCGTACCTCGCCGGCCTTAAGGGCAAGTTAGACCCGGAGCAAATCGCCGTCGTCAATCTCTCGGGCCGGGGCGATAAGGATGTTTCGATCGTGGAAAAACACCGGCCCTTGTTGAATGATTAGTGATTAATGATAAATGATTAATTCTTCGAAGAAGGATTTTTTTGATGAAGACATATAAGCAGGTTTTCGCAGAACTCAAAGAACAAAACAGGACGGCATTGATTCCGTTCTTTGTAATTGGCGACCCGGATTTCGATACGAGTCTTGCGGTCATAAAAGCGTCAATTGATGCCGGGGCCGATATTCTGGAATTGGGCATCCCGTTCTCCGACCCGATTGCCGATGGTCCGACGATTCAAAAGGCCGATATCCGAGCGATAAGAGGCGGAATGAACGTGGCAAAGGCCCTGGAATTGGTTCGGAAGGTCAAGGGGCACAAGGACATTCCAATTGGCCTGCTGATGTACTACAATTTGGTTTACCAGTACGGGACCGAAAAATTCTTTGAAGATTTCCACGAGGCCGGCGTCAACAGCGTTTTGATCGCCGACCTGAGTATTGACGATGCGGACGAAATCGCGGGCCCCGCCGCCTCGGCAGGCCTTGACACTGTCTTTATGGTGACACCAATCACCGATCCGGAGAGGGTGAAGCTTATCGCTTCCAAAACAACGGGCTTCATCTATACCGTCTCGGTATTAGGTGTTACAGGCAGCAGGGAAAAACTCTCCGATACGGTAGAAGGGCTGGTCGGTAAAATAAAAGAGCTAACCAGCGTGCCGGTCTGCGTGGGTTTTGGAATCAGCACTCC
Organism: Sedimentisphaerales bacterium; assembly: GCA_049644065.1. Lineage (GTDB taxonomy): Bacteria > Planctomycetota > Phycisphaerae > Sedimentisphaerales > Anaerobacaceae > JAFGPJ01. The sequence goes on from JBARRE010000417.1 coordinate 1,625, forward strand.
CGAACACGCCGCGGCGGTCGCAAAGGCGGGGGCCGACGGCGTAATAATCGGCTCGAAAATCGTGGGGCTGATCGAGAGCAACTTAGGCAGCAGAGATAAAATCGTTGCTGAGATTTCGGCCTTCTTAGCTGAAGTTAAAAGCGCGATTTAATCACGTCAAAAACAGTCTGACCGGCACAATAATCACGGTCTCTGTCGTATTTTCTGCCTAATCATCACGGCCGATTCCCGGCTCGGATCATATTTTATACACGACCTTGTCTATAATTGCGGCGATTTCAGGACTTTTTTCAGATTTCGGCAATAAAAACGTCTTAATTTGCGTCCTTGCATAACAGTCACCAGTATTAATCCTGCGATCCGAGTGGGAACTGGTGGAATTTCAACCGTTCAACTTTTTTTGGAGGTCAGTATTATGAAAAAACACCTAATTTCAACCGTCGCTGTTTTTGTGGTTCTGGCAGTGGTCCTGGTTTCATTCGGCCAGGAAGAAAGAGCCAGAGGGGGTAGGGGCATGGGCCGTGAAGAGCGAATGAAAGCTATCGAGGTGATTGAAGCACAACTGGCGAAACTCAAACAAGAAGCGGATATTCCGCGGCCTGAAGGCGGATTTCAAGACATGTCCGAGGACGAAAGAGCCAAATTCAGAGAGCAGATGACGAAGGTCCGCGAGGAGCAGCAGAAAATATATCAGACAATCATGGGACAGCTTGCCGGCATTCAGGGCCGAAGACAGCCGGCCGAAGAAGGTGTGCAATACATGATAATCAGCACTGCCGACCTCAAGCCAATCCAGGAAGCGGCCGTGAAAGAGAAGGCCGAGGAGACGGGCAAGCTTCTTGCCAGGATGGCTACCAGAGGTAGTGGCAGAGGATTTGGCGGCAGACGGCCTGGGGGCCAGGGCGGCCAGAGGGGCGGCCAACAGTAGTAGCCGTTACCCTTCGACTCCGCTCAGAGCCTGCCCTGAGGAATTCGAAGGGGTGAAGAAAGATGTTCTTCATGCCGAGCGGAGACGAGGCATAGCATCGAAAGCAGCAGCACATTAAACGACCTGCTCCGATACCTATCGGGGCAGGTTCGTTCTGTTGTAGTGGGAATACTTTACCGCATCAGCGCCCATCCGACCAGTCGAATTGCCGATTAACGCTGTCAGGCTCCAGGAGACATCTGGCAGCTCGAAAATAATTATTTACACTTGATGGTAATACTAATCGTCTGGTATACTACATATCAGTGAAAAGTTGTTGAGTAATCAAATGAATAAGAGGTGGGGGGGGGGAGGATCGAAAAGTGAAGGCGACGAATCAATCATCAATCCTACAAATAATCCCTTTGATGCTCACCATGGCGTTGCTCTGCCCATTTGCCTATGGCAAGATCATCTACGTGGATGACGATGGCCAGGCCGATTATAGCAATATTCAGTTTGCTATAGACGACGCCAACGATGGCGATGTGATCTTAGTCAGATCTGGAATCTACAATATCCTTTCCGACATAGTTGTGGACGTTAACTGTTCTCTGGTGATTGATCCGGGCACCCGGATGCAGTTTGCGCCTTCTACAGGCCTTACCATTCAGGGTGTGCTCCAAGCTCAGGGAACGGTCGATCAGAAAATTGTCTTTACAAGCAAGTCTAAGGTTCCAATACCGGGAGATTGGAGCGGTATCATGAACTACGGTTTTAGCAAAGGAATGTCAATGCTCGATTGTGTTGAGATTTCCTTTGCGGAAATTGGCCTCGACATCAAAGCCGAGTATGGAAGCCCGAGAATGGTTGTTCAGAACTCTGAAATCCATGATAACAGTCTGTATGGTATTAACATAGAGTCGCGCCCCAAAAAACATATCTTAGCCGATGACGTTCAAATTCTTAAAAATAGGATATATTCCAACACAAAGTACGGTATTTATCTTAAGTCTTATGCAAACGATGATTCTGGTTCCAGAAATTCTTCGTACGTGGGTGGCAACGAGATTTGCTACAATAGCGAATCAGGAATTCGTCTATATGCTGATAGCGGACAGGATGTCAGGATTCCTCCTGTTTCAAGCATAGTCGCAAGTGAAATCACCGGCAATCATATCAAAGGTAATCAATATGGTATCAGTACTTCAACAAAAAACGCATACCTCAACCGACCAACCAAAATGCAGATTGCAGCAAGTATTACTAACAACGTGATTACGGGTAATACAGCCTATGGCTTCAGTCTGATCCGGGGCTCTCACGGGATACTGTACCCAAGGGTTAATAACAATACTATAGTCGGAAACAGTTTGGGAGGGATTTTACATCATCAACAACCTTCCGAAGGATTCGTCATTTCAAATAATATAATTAGTGGGAACGGAATCGGCGTTGAAAGTAAAGATACATTCGATCCTGCAACAGTCATAGATTGTTTGGTTGCATACAATAATGTTTTTGGTAACGAAAACGGTAATTGGATCAACTACCCGGACGCGTATGGTGATTTGGTTGGGATAAACCAGAACGGATCCTCATGTGACATTGCCATGAACGTTAGTGTGGATCCTTGCTTTGTTGATTCAAGCTATTGGGATCCGAATGGGACATTAGATGATCCAAAGGACGATTTCTGGGTTGAGGGCGATTACCGTTTGACTCCATGCTCTCCCTGTATCGATAGTGGGGATCCGAATTACATCGGTGAACCAGATGAGACAGATTTGGATGGCAATCCACGGGTGATCGGCGGATGGATTGATATGGGTGCGTATGAGTACCCGTTCATCTATGATAAACCTGGTGAAGGATCGCCTCCCGGAAGCTGGTGGAAATATTCGGAAAATCCGGTATTTTCTGAAGGCGGGCCCGGAGAGTGGGATTATCGCATAAAAAGTATTTCCTTGTTGAAGGATCACGAAGAATTAGTTGCCAAATATAAGATGTGGTATATAGGAGGAGAGACCCCATTCTTTGAAGGTGCCGGCATAGGTTACGCAACATCGACGGATGGGATAAACTGGATTAGAAATGAAAATAACCCGGTATTGGAGCCAAGAGAGCCGTGGAATGCTGATGGTTTCAGCGGCATCTGTGTTATTAAAGACGGTCCAATTTACAAACTCTGGTATGAAGGTTCTGATAATGACGGAATTGCGCGCATTGGTTATGCAATATCATCAGATGGAATTAATTGGGATATAAACAACAGCAACCCTGTATTTTCTCCCGGAGACAACGATGCCTGGGATAATGAAGATGTAGGAAATCCCTGCGTTGTTAAAGAAGGCTCGACATATAAGATGTGGTATTGGGGAGATAATGTTTTGACTGGTATTGACCAGATAGGTCTTGCCTTTTCGAATGATGGAATTCATTGGCAAAGAGCCGGGAGTGAACCGGTCATTGCTCCCGATCCGAGCATTTGGTGGCAGGATGGTGAGGGGATAGGAACACCACATGTTTTAAGATTTAATTCCGGCTACGTAATGGCATATCATGCAGCCGACCAATTAGGAACTATCAGAATCGGATTAGCTACATCTATTGATGGATTAGAGTGGAAAAAAGAGCATAATCCTATATTAGATATCGGCGCTGACAATAGTTGGGACAGTATTAGTGTTATTACGGGCTCACTAATCCAGGATGCATCGCATTTGAAGCTGTGGTACCTTGGGATTGACGCTTCTGAGATTATCAAAGTCGGATTGGCGGTCTCTTGCGATAACATAGTCTTTGACATTGAAGCTGATAACTGAGTCCCCTGACCTCTATGGCTAATTCGCCTTTCTTGCGACGTCGAGAACCGTGTATCGAGAGGCGTCTCACGGAGAATTTTCCGGAATTTGCTTGACGGCAGACAGGCCGGTTTGTATAATACAAAACATAATGAATACAGAATGCAGAATTCAGGAGACAGTATCATATAAAAAGGTAAAAGGGAAAAAGCTTTGGTATTTACGATTTACGATTGACTATTTATTTATCCGCGTAATCAGCGAAATCCGTGGTTTTCCGGGTATGCTATTTGAAAAAACAAAGCCAATTTATTATCGTTCAGTGTTCTGCGTTCTGAGTTCAGCGTCAAGATGAGAAAAAGCTATTTGAAAAAACAAAGCCAATTAGCAGAGGGCTAAAATGATGTTAAGTCAATATTAGCAATGGTTTATGGAGATTTCAGTGATTTTATGTGATTTTGGGCGGCAAAAAAAAACCCAAACAAAGCCAATCTGCCGGCCGTGGGCCGGAATTTCTAAGCACTAAGCTCTAAATCCTAAATGAGTTGAAAGGTTGGGTCTGAGTCGGCGGAATCGTGCTTTTGGGCTTTAAAAAGGGCGATAAACCTCAAAAAACGGCGGAAAAGCTTGTGTTTTTGGATGAATTTGATATCCTATATAGAGAAAAAGCTCATTTTGGCCGATTAGGGTAACTGGGCAAGGATTTAACTATTTTTGGAGATTAATGTTATGAAAAGGTACGTAGTTTTAATCGTCATTGTTTCGGCTGTTCTGATTACGGTGTTCTCCTCTGGAGTCCTTACGGACAACGCATTTGGGCAGGACGAAGAAACACCCGCCCGGAGAATGCAGAGAGAGAGGAGAGAACAAGCGGAGAATATGAGGGAAAGATTCAAGAATATGTCGCCGGAAGAGCGTGAGAAATTCAAGGCCGAGATGGAGGAAAGAAGGGAAAAATTCCAGAATATGTCTGATGAGGAAAGGAAAAAGCTTCGGGCTGAGATGAGTGAAAGACTTGGCTCCAGGCCCGAAGGCGTCGGGCGTGATGCACAACTCCAGTCGATCAAAGCGATTGAAGTGCAGGTTGCCAAACTAAAAGCAGCAGTAGAAGTTGTGGCGCCTGAAGATCGGAGCCGGCTTCGTGAGCTTTCTCAAGAAGACAGGGCCAAACTCAGAGAAAAGATGATGGCGGCAATGGGAGAGCGCCAAACGGCGATAAGAGCCATTGAGCAGGAGCTTGCCAAACTAAAAGGGTCGAGAAGGCCGGCAACAGAATCTGAGGCGCGGCTAAGTGAGCTAAGGGAGATTCACAAGCTGGCTTTGAAAGAGAAAGCCACACAAACTGCCGACCGTCTCGATAAGCTGATTGTCAGCTACCAGCGTGGATCTGTAGGCAGAGACCGGCCGCCAGTGCGGG
>JBARRE010000418.1:0-5436 GCA_049644065.1 Sedimentisphaerales bacterium
GCTTTACGACGGGAGTCACCACGCCCACCGTGGCGATTACGTATCCGTTCCTGATCGCCTTTATCGGCACGGGCCCCGACGCCAAAATGGGACTCGAAACATTGGCCTTTTCCGGGCTGCTTTTCGGCCTGTGGGTGACACCGGTCCACCTGTGCCTGCCGTTGTCGGCGAGTTATTTTCAGACTTCCCTGCTGAAAATTATCATCAAGATGGTTTTGCCTGCGATAGGTGTCGCGCTGGCCGGCGCATTGATGGCTTTCTTTTTGGGTTAATAAGGACTTTTCATTTAACGAAAGATGAGAAAATGCTTAAAGGCCATAATACTTTTGAAATAGTTTTTCTTGTAGGTTTTGTTGTAGGTTCTGTGATACGTAAGGTCTATGCGGCCAAAAGCAGAGGCATAAAGACCACGAAGAAATGCAGTAATATCCTGGATATCATATTGATCGCCATTGCCAGCGTAGGATTAATTTCGCCCCTTTTGTATTTGTTGACGCCATGGCTGGAATTTGCGAATTATTCCCTGTCGGGATGGATCGGTTGGGTGGGGACGGTGGTTTTTACCGGGGCGATTTTCATACTTTGGAGATCGCACGCCGACCTCGGCCGCAACTGGTCGGCAACGCTGCGGATTACGGGACAGCACTCGCTGGTAACGAACGGCGTATATCGCTATATAAGACATCCGATGTACACGGCCCATCTGCTTTGGGCCATTGCACAGGGACTGTTGCTGGCCAACTGGCTCGCAGGCTGGGCATTTCTGGTGCTTTCCATTCCTTTGTACATAGCTCGGATTCCAAAAGAAGAGCAGATGATGCTCGAACACTTCGGCGAAGAATATCATGCATACATGAGCCGGACAGGCAGGTTGATTCCGCGCATTTGGAAATAAAAACAAAGCCCGGCAAAACATTTCATCCCGACTCCTTCAAATACAAAATCGACGCCGCAATACTTTATCATGGAACGTTTGTCGAATTGAGTTTCCCGTCCAAATAGTCAATAGTAAATAGAAAATAGTAAATTAAAAAATGTCTTGTCGAGCGCCTTTATCCATATACAATGAATGTCGAGAGCAGATTTATTGCCAATTAAAATAAAAGGAAGGACAATCAAATGGATCGCAGAACATTTTTGAAGGCTGTGCCGGCTGTCACTTTACTGGCCGGGACAACATCCAGCTTTGGCCAGGATTTAGAGATGATAACGCTTATGGAACCGCAGAAGGACGGCGGCAAATCCGTGCTGGCGGCACTGTGGGAAAGAAAGACTACCCGCGATATCGGTACCGAGAAACTATCGGCACAGATGCTGTCCAATCTTCTCTGGGCGGCGTTCGGGATCAACCGCCCGAAGGGACCATCTGCCGGCGGGACGGGAAGAACCGCCGCGTCGGCCAGCAACTCGCAGGAAATCGACCTTTATGTCGCACTGCCCGAAGGAGTCTATCTCTATGAGGCGGCAGGCCACCGTCTGACGCCCGTTGCCGCCGGTGACTTTCGCTCCAGGTCCGGCAGACGCGCCGCGGCCAGGGCCCCGGTGAATATCTTCTACGTTGTGGATATCGCAAAGTACGCCAAGGCGCCGTTTCAGGAGCCGGGCCTGAAGGATTCGGATGTACAGAAGTCCTATTATTACGTCGCTACGGGTCTTATCGCTTCGAATGTGTATCTTTTCGCCGCTTCGCAGGGTCTTGCCGCTCATTTCCACAATTGCGATAAAAGGAACACGCCCAAAGAGTTCAAGCTTCGGCCCGAACAGCGCGTGCTCTTCTCCCAGACGGTAGGTTATCCGGCCAGTTGAACGGCCCGGATGTTTTGGTTTATAAAACGTAATTGCAAGGAAAACGCGAATGTCGAGTAAACTGACTCGCCGGCGGTTCTTAAACAAATCCCTGGTTACGTCGATAGCTGCAGCATCGACTAATACCCTCTCGGCGGCGAATATGAACGCCTCCTCGCCGGCGGGAAAATCGTTAGCCGGAGATATGCCCGTTCGCAAAATTGGTAACGTATCTGTCAGCAGGCTAATAGTCGGTGGTAATCCCATCAGCGGGAATGCTCACAGCAGGGATTTGCCGTACGTATCTTCTTTAATGAGACGCTATTTCACCGATGAAAAGTGCGTTGAGACTCTACAAATATGTGAGGAGTGCGGCATAAATACCGCTCAATTTCGAACCGACAGTCACATCGTCAGGATTATGGACAAGTATTGGAAGCAGGGCGGCAAAATGCAATGGATTGCGCAACTTAAACCGCGAAAGCCAGATATAAGTGATCTTATGAATGACATAAGGATGGCCTTTGATAATGGGGCGACAGGTGGCTATTTGCAGGGCCAGGTTGCGGATAAGCTCGTGCAAAGAGGCCGGATCGACCTTGTTCAAAAAGCCCTGGAAGATATTAAAGCAAATGGAACCATCGCCGGCATTGGCGGTCACTCACTCGATGTTATCATTGCGTGTGAGAAAGCAGGGATGAAACCTGATTTTTATATGAAGACTTTACACCGCGGCGATTATTGGTCTGCCAGCAAAGAGCCTTCGAACGACAATATCTGGTCCGTTACACCGGAAAAGACAATCGAGTTCATGAAAAAGGTAAAAAGGCCCTGGATCGCTTTCAAGGTCTTGGCGGCCGGCGCAATACATCCGCGGGAAGGATTCAAATATGCATTCGAAAACGGGGCGGAATTTATCTGCGTTGGAATGTTTGACTTCCAGGTCAGGGAGAATGTCATCATAGCAAAAGACACATTAAACAAAATGGGCCAATATACAAGGATGGCTAGCTCGGTTGTCCGGGATAAATGAAAAGAAGATTTTGATTGGAGAAAAATTAACCGATATTTGCTGTCATGTTGAGCCTATGGATTGGCGCATCTGTTTGGAGAATCATATGCGAGATACAAAAGATCGCCAATGAAAGGGAGAAATAAGTAAGGTGTCCCCCGATTGAGCACTTATGTCCTCGCTCCCTTTACCGGCTTGGTCTGTCAACGGGGGGTAGTTGCTTTCGTAGGGTATTGACACATTATCAACTTCAATGCGTAAGACTTGTTCACCATTTAGCGTTTGGAATAGGTAAGGGGCTATAATCTCATCGCCGCCTGCCGTAACGGAGTCGCGAAAGTATGTGAAGCTTTCAGAATTAAAAAATCCCGCAATTTTCACTCCTCCGAAGAAACGGTGATAAAGTCTCTGAGTACTGCTAGGCTCCCAAGGAGAAATAGCAGAACCGTCACAATTTAGTTTCTCGGCCATCTCAACAATATCAAGAATCAATCCCGGCAGGTCTTCGTCATAATAGCCTATTTCAACAGCCAATCGTTTAGCATATTCAGCATTCCCAAGTGAGGTTTCGAATAGCGCATCTGGTTTAACGGGCAAGGGAAGGGAGATTGACTTAACTTTCTCCTGACCGGGGCGCAAACGCGAATACCGAAAACGAGGAAAGGGAAATTCCCACATTACTCCTTCATTCGAGAGATTGTATCGCATTCTTAGAACAAGGGTTCTGTCATCTTTGTCCATAAACCGGTCAACATACCTATCGCAGATCCAAACATCATGGTCGGTATTGTTAATAATCTTGAAGCTTAACTCAAGCCTCTGGTCGTTCACATCCAGCATTGTGAGGACTATCTTCACAATGACATCCTCCTCACCAGTCGAAACATCCGCAGGTTCTGCTCGCGTGCATCGCGCCAATATAACGCTCACGAGCAACACCGCGAGTAAACTCACCGACTTTTTCATTTGTGATCCTTTCGCTTTCCATAGTAATTCCGCAGAACCATATCCGAAATCTTATAACATAACTCGCTTTCAGAATTCTATTATCAACATAGTGTTCCTATCGCAGCAAGCTATTCATTAAGCCGGAATCCAAATGACGTGCCGAACAGGATTGCTAACCATCCATATTTAAATCCTGGTTTTCTCAATCCCGTTATAAAAGGCTAAAAAAGTATCGGCAGATTGTCAACTTCAATCCGTAAGACCTGTTCCCCGTTTAGCGATTGGTACATGGGAGGCATTAATATCTCATCGCCGTCCGACGTCACGGAGTCGCGAAAGTATGTAATGTTCTCAGTCTTAAACAATCTAGCGATTTGAAATCCTCCGAAGAAGCGGTAATAAAGTGCCAGAGGCCCGGAATGCTTCAACGCAGAAAGAGCAGAATCATCGTAACCGATTCTCTCGGCCATGTCAACAACACCAAGAATCAACGCTCGAAGTTCTTCATCATAGAAGCCTATTTCAATAACCATGCGTTGCGCAGATTCCGCATTTCCGTGCGGCGATGGGAGGAATACGCTCAATGGTGTAACAGGCAGGGTAAAGGAGTGTGATTCAACTTTCTCCTGACCGGGGCGCAGACGCAGATAGCGAAAATTGCGAGGAACCGCATTCCGCTCCAACCATGTTAGCATGAGATTGTATCTTCTTCTCAGGACAAGGGTCTTGTCATCTTTTTCCATAAACCGATCAAAATAGCGAATACTGCCGCCAGCACGCTCATAACCATTACAAACCCAGACATCATGGTCGGTGTTGTTAATGATCTTCAAGCCGACTTCAAGGGTTTGGTCGTTGACGTCCAGCCTCGTCAGGACTACCTTCACAATCGTATCCTCTTCAGCAGTCATAACATCCGCAGATTCTGCTCGCGGGTATTGCGCCAATAGAACGCTCACGAACAACACCATGAGTAAACTCACCGACTTTTTCATTTGTGATCCTTTCAATTCCTTCGAAGAAGAACATAAGTAAATAGCTATAATTGCGTATTATATCTACGCCATATCCGCTTATCAAAAAATCGCCCGCAAAAGCCTGCCTTCCATGAAATAATCGATTGAAAAGCCCTCTCACTGAAGAAAAATCTAAGCTATTCCATAGGTTTTCAAGGCAAAAAGGTGCATAAGAGCACAAGGCCTCGGTATTTGCCGACCATTCACTACATATATTATAGCGTTTGTCGGTGGGTAAATGTTGATAGCTTTTTATGAATATTCTGAAAATATTCAAAAAATAGCGGCCAATGTACAGCATTTAGCGAATGAATCAGGAGCATAAGGTCAAAAAAATAGGAGAAAAAAAGGTATACGAGGTGAGAAATACGTCTCAAGGAGATATTTCTGAAATATGCTTGATTTTTAGAAATATTTTAGTATAATACACAACTAAATACGTGTATCGTATTTAGAATTGAGAATATAGAATGAAGAAATATTGAACTTAAAAGGCAACAGCTGTCATAAATCCAAAGTTTCTCCGGAGGGGCTATTTGAAAAAACAAAGCCAATTTATTCTCGTACTGGGTTCGGAGTACAGCGTACTGTGAAAAGGAATTTGAAAAAACAAACCCAATATGCAGGAGGGCTGAATTGGCGCAAACGATTATCTTAAAGGAGATTATGAAGATA
>JBARRE010000419.1:0-2414 GCA_049644065.1 Sedimentisphaerales bacterium
AGGAAGAGCAGTGTGGTGGTGATTACAATTTCCGGTTTGGTTTTTGTAGTCTTCGCCGCTTTATTTAATAAAGAGTTGAAAGTGCTGTTGTTCAGCCGAACGATTGCCTCGGCGACGGGCGTGCATGATAGCTTTGTCTACTGTGTTTTCCTGGCCCTGTGTGGTCTGATATTGGCGGTCAATCTCCCCCTTGTCGGCGGGTTGATGATATTCAGTTTGATTACGTGCCCTGCGGCGGCGGCGTATCAAATATGTACGGGACACAAATCCGTGATTGCCGCGGCGACGCTCTTCGGGATGACAAGTGCAGTGGTCGGCTTTTTGATCTCGTATTATCTTGATCTGCCCACGGGGGCGTGCATTGTCATTGTCAGTGCGACTATTTTTGCTATTTCGGCTTCATATAGAGCTTTAAGGTGTCAACGTAACTGAGAAGGTGTTTGTTGTTATTTTCTCGCTCCTCTCGATGAAAGATCGGCGGGACGGACGACGTTAGGAGAGTACGAAGATGGGATTTTCAGAAAAACATGGCCCTCAACGGGCGGGACATTCACGAACACGATCGGCCGGGGATGCGGCCTTAGGTGACAATACCTACAACAGAGGTCAAGCGCCTGAGGATTGGTGGGGCGAAATCAAACGCATGCATGGACATGTCGGCCCCTGGAACGTTCTTGGATGGCGCATCGGCCAGGCCGCCCTGCGCGAATTCGATACGAAATGGGGCCGGCACGAGCTTGACATCATTTGCTACGTTCCCATTAAGACACCGTATTCCTGTATGGCCGACGGCTTGGTAATCGGCACCGGCAACACTCTTGGCCGGCTTGACCTTCGTTTGGCAGAAGTTGCCTGCATGGATCTCATCCAAGTCTGCATACACCGCAAGGACGATACGGGGCCTATTCTTATCTTTCAGCCCCGGCCGGCGTATCTGCGGCACATAGACGCACCGAAGTCGGAGGAATTGGAGAAGCTATCGCGAGAGTGCGGCAATTTGCAGGAAAGCGACCTGTTCGAAATCCAGCGGATCACAACATCGAATACTCAGAGATGAGCGTCACTCAACCTTGTCGATAGTGTGAATCTGGCGAAACCTCCCGAACATCGCGGCAATGACCAGCACGACTCCAAGAAATAAGGCAACGGCCGGTCCAATGGAAAAATCAAGGTAATAGGCGAATAATAAACCTCCCAAAGAAGCCGCAGTGGTTGCAACCAAAGCAATGAGCATTCTCAAGCGCCATTGTGTCGAAAACAGGGCCGACACGGTGGCCGGGATAATGAGAAAAGAAAACACGGTGACCACGCCCGTCACTCGTACGGCAACTGTAATCACCACACCCAGCAACGCATAGAATACAAAATCCCACCACATGACGTTCAGCCCTCGGGTGATGGCATCTTCGTAGTTTTCTGATATTCCAAACAGCGGTCTTCTGAAGAGGTAGAGGCAAAAAGCTACAACCGTAAAGACGATAAGACACAAGACAATATGCGGCCAAGTCACCCATAAGAGCTTGCCCGCGAGCATTTCTTCGGCGTGGGCATGGCCTGGTGCAATACCGATTAAGAACATTGCAGCAGCGGCAGTGATTGCATAAGAGATTCCAATTACTGCCTCGATTGAGATTTGAATGATTTTTCTTCGGGCTATAGCATAAAATGCAGCTATTAACAAAACGCAGCCTAACGAAAACAAATACGATATCAGCGTGTCTTCTTCTGCTTCAAACGCCAGATGAGCAGCAATTGAACCTACTGCAGCGACCTGAGCTACGGCTATATTAATGAAAACGATGTCTCTTTTGAGTACATGTATGCCAAAGTAGGCAAGTATTGTTCCCATGATTAGACACATCAGAAATGGCAAGCCAAGAATGTGAATTAATTGCGGCATGATTCATATCCTTTCAAGTTTACGTTACGTCGAGACAGCACGCATCGCAGAACCATTGCACAGACAAAGAAAAGCCCCAGGAACAATACGAGAGTCGGCCCATAAGGGAAGTTGCAGAAATATGAAGAACCCAGGCCGAGGACACAGGCCACAAATCCTATACTCCATCCGATTAGAACAGCTTTTGCCCATTTTTTGGTGAACAGTGCCGCCGTAGCGGCAGGTATCATAAGAAAAGCATACGCCAGCAAGACTCCGGCGATAGGGACAATCAAAACTGTGATAATACCCTGAGTAGTGAAGAACAGAAAGTCCCACAGTTTTTCGTTTTTTAATTTTTGTGGATTTTCTGCCAAGGTGATAAATTTGTCACGGAATATGTAGTGAAAAAGCAATATAACTATATATACAACAACTGTCACAATGACTAAGGGCCAGGTTACCCATAATAGACTACCGGAGAGAGTCGTTGTTACGTAAATTTCCGCATTCGGAAGTTTGTCTGTCAACAAAA
>JBARRE010000420.1:0-10192 GCA_049644065.1 Sedimentisphaerales bacterium
GATGCCGACTCCATGAAGGTCTTCGCCGTCTACATCGTCGACGTAATGCCACCGCTCCTGTCCGGCCTGCTTATGGCCGCCATCTTTGCCGCCGCCATCTCCACGCTCGACTCGCTCCTGGCGGCCCTGTCCCAGTCAACCATTTCCATCCTTTATCAGCCATTCCTCAAGCCCCGGGCTTCCGAACGCCATTACGTCAGGGCTTCTCGCGTCATCGTCTTGATCTGGGGCATTCTGCTAACCGCCTTTGCCATCTACTGCGACGTCATCGCCCGCTCGTACGTCGATCTGATTCAGTTCGCGCTGGCCATGGCGGCCTACACCTACGGCGGCCTTCTGGGTGTGTTCCTGCTGGCCTTCCTGCCGACGCGGCGCGACGACCTGGGTTTGCTGTGGGGCGTCCCTCTGTCCATGCTGATGGTCTTCGCCCTGAGCTGGCATCAGGCGATCCCACAGTGGATTGTCGTGGTGGCCTCGGCAATTCTGCTGATCCAGGCCTTTCGCCGGCTCCGGCAACAGCCCGAAAAGATCCTCTACATCGCCCTGGCTGTGTTGCTGGTCCTGATCCTCAGCCTGGCCGTGGTCGACACCACGCCCGACGGCCGGCCCGTGCACATCACGCTGGCCTGGCCCTGGCACTTCCCCCTGGCGACAGCCATGACGTTCTGCCTCGGCTATCTCGTCGGGAATCGCCGCCCTGCCCAACCAACGGTAAAGGCGCAGTAGGGACGGTCCCATGCTGGGCGTCTTCCTCCTGGGAATGCTGACACGAAGACAGGCCAATCTGACGAACATCCCAGTCATGCTGATCAGCACAGCGGTCTGCACTGTCCTGCCAATCCTGATCTGGATAGGCACACTCCACCTCGGCTGGACCTGACTGATTGTAATCGATACCGGAATAACTTTTATTATTTCCGTTACCAGTCGTCGAATTATGGCCTTTATTAAGTAGACAGAGCTCTCCGGCATGGTTTTTATTAGCGTGATTAAGCCGGAAAAGTGAAGAACTTGGAAATGCAGGAGGCTTTAAAATGAAGGCTTTACGACATATACGAAAATGGCTGCTGAGTCTTTGGAACTTCGAAGCAAATCCTTCGACCGGGATTGACTCACACAAATGGGAAAGTAAAATCGAGATTATGACCAATTTGTCATGCAGGCATTGTTGAATCAATTATTGGAATGTACAGAGCGCAACCGGCACAAATCCGATTTCCCGGTAATGAGCGGAGGCTTTTGATAACAATTGGAGAACGAACAATGAGAAGGGCAATATTAATCATCGTTTTGATATTATCAATCTTCCAACTGGGCGGCTGTGTAGTTATCTCCTGCGAAGAGCACAGGCACCAGAGGCGTCCACATATCGAGTGTTCTACGATGGATTTCATGATTCATGAAATTCACATGATTGGTTTCTGAACTACATAATCAATTTTACATTTCAAGCTGCTAAGATAGTCAGCACAAATTCACCATTTTCTCCCGCATCACTTGTTCCATATCGAGCTGTTGGAGATAGGAGTTGTATTTCCAAAACGGATTCGATATCTTATTTACCGAAGCTTTAATCTGATGGTGATTTTTGAAGAAGGGGATGTACTGATGGCAAAACAATGGACTGCGCAGGAGGTTTTAGATATTTCCAGATCATTCCAGCCAGCGTGTGTGCTGACTGCGGCGGCCGTTCTGGATGTGTTTAGTCCGCTGCACACAAAACCAATGACAGCCAAGGGGCTGGCCTGCGAACTCGGCACCGACTCGCGCGCGACGGCCATTCTGTTGGATGCGCTCGTAGCGTTGAAATTTCTGAGTAAGCAGGGCGAAGAATACAGCGTTCCTGAAGACGTGGCGGGGTTGCTGGCCGAGCAATCAGCCGGCAACGTCCTGCCTATGGTTCGCCATCTGGCTAATTGCCTTCGTCGCTGGGCCGAGCTGTCTAAGGTGACACAAACGGGAAAATGCGCAGAAACCGGTCCGAGTGTCCGCGGTGCCGCCGCCGACCAGGCGGACTTTATCGGTGCTATGAACACTATCTCTAAGCCTGTAGCTGCCGAGGTAATTGACAAAATACGGCCTTTGAAATTCCGTCATCTGCTTGATGTCGGCGGGGGGCCGGGCACGTGGACGATTGCGTTTCTTCGCGCCGTTCCCGGGACCATTGCGACGTTGTTTGATCTGCCGGCAGTGGTACCGTTGGCCGAGCAACAATTCGCCGAGGCGGGATTGAGTGACAGAGTTACCCTTGTGGGAGGCGATTATAACACCGACGCTGTGTCGCGGGCATCTTGCCCGCGATTCGAGGGCGGGACGCCCTCGACACGGGCGGACCTGGCCTGGCTTGGGGCCATTTGCCACCAGAACTCCAGACAGCAGAACCGGGATCTCTTCACCAGAGTTCACATAGCTCTTAGCGATGACGGCGTTATAGTCATACGCGATGTAATCATGGACCCTTCCCACACAAGTCCCGCGAGCGGAGCGTTGTTTGCTGTCAATATGCTGGTCGCGACCGAAGCGGGCGGGACTTACACTTTCGACGAATACCGTGAAGATCTTCAGGCAGCCGGCTTTGGTGAGGTGACATTGGTACATCGGGACGAGTTTATGAATTCCTTAATCCGGGCCGGGAAAGCTTAAATGAATTTAAATTACCCTCGGTTGCGCATTAGGCGAGGGGGCAATATTTTGAGTTATACTCTTAGTTCGGTCAGAATTTTCTGACCAGTCCGATGACGATGGCCTCGATTCGGCAGTTTTCCGTGTAGATTGGCTGATAGTCATCGTTGGCAGGCTGGAGCCGGGCTCGGTCTTTCTCTTTGTAGAATCTCTTGAGCGTCGCGTTTTCATCATCGACGATAGCGACAACCAACTGGCCGTCATGGGCGACGCGGCTCCGGCGGCAGATCACGTAATCGCCCTGACGAATATCCTCGTTGATCATGCTATCGCCGGCGACCTCAAGAGAGAATATGTCATCGCCGGAGCCGAAGGCCGAGGTCAGCGACAGAGATTCGACGTTCTCGACGGCCTCCACGGGCACACCAGCGGCGACGCTGCCGGCTAACGGGATTCCCCTGGCCTCTGTGGCATAAGTTGGAGAGCTTTGACCTGACAGCTCGTTAAGCAATTCTTGCCCGTGTGAACTGACCTTCAAAGAGCGAGCCTTGTTTTGGTATCCTGAAAGCAGGCCCTTTTTTCGCAGCTCGGCGAGGTGCTCGAACACGGTGCTTCGGCTGATGTCTAATTCGCAGGCCATTTCGGCCAAGGTCGGGGAATAGCAGCGGTTCTCCTGGAAACGGGCTATCATTTGCAGTAGCTGGAGCTGACGCGGCGTCAGTTGAATCGAGGGCTGTGCTGTTCTCAATCGCATCGTTCAATTTCTCCGTTTTACGGACGGTCGGTTCGTTAGGACAAAGGCTGCTGCTCAAAGGCGCATCCTCACCGGCACGCTTGAGACCGAATGCCGCGGCGAGCGCCTCGACCGCCGAGCCAAGCAATTTTGCCAGAACATCCGGGCGCTGGAATGGTTCCGGCTCCCAGGCAGCGACGAAATCGCCGCCGGGCCCGAACTTGCAGAGCGGTTCTGCTTGTCTTTTTCTATCTGATATCATCTTTCTTTGATTCCTAGGTTGTGTCGCGGGCTTCCAGCCCGCGATTCGAGGGCGAGACGCCCTCGACACGATTCTTCAAATTCGTTTAGTAGCAAATGTTCTATCGGCAGTGTGTGCTAATTTACCCAAACAAAAACCGAACAAAAATAAGCCGCTTCAGGACTTTTTTTTCGCCTTCGAGTTTCTATTCTGATAGCCGTAAAAATATGGGACTACACGTGGAATATTTTGGCCAGGATCAAGCCGATAAAGATGTTGGCATTGCATGGAGCGGGTCGGAGACCTGATTCTGAAGCGGACGCTGGTAACGCCGTATTACAGGCAGGCGATACGGGATTATCATCGCTTCCGGCAGCAAACACAGAGATAGGGGGGCGTGCGGTTGCTTTCGGATCGGAAATTCTTTGATTTCGTGACGGACTCTGCGTAGACTATAGGCGTATTGTTGAACTGTGTCGGTGCAATTGATGCCGAGTCTTCAACTGCTTGATATTGACAATAAAAAAGAGAAAGTCAGGAGATTGAATGAGTCAAATTACAGTCCGTTCCAATAATCGCTATCCGAGCCCACGTGTTCTACCTGCTCACTGTTTGGCCGTTTCACGGCATTTTTTTGTATGCTTAAGTCTAATCTTGGCCGCTCTGGCTACTATCATCATCGGTGCCGGTTGTCAGCGGTGTGCTCTTTGTTCCGAGGGCGATGACTGGGAATCATTATTTAACGGAAAAGACCTGACCGGTTGGGTGGTCAAGTGCAAGCCGGCCGACGCCGGCAAGCAATTCTGGCGGGTGGAGGACGGAATGATCCTCGCTGATTCGATGGCCGGCAAGGAGCATGATTATATTTGGCTGCTCACGGAACAACAGTACGGCGACTTTATCCTGCGCTTACGTTTCCAGGCGTACCGCGACAACCCGGGCAATAGTGGCGTCCAGATTCGCAGCCGGTACGACGATCAGTCTGGTTGGCTGGACGGTCCGCAGGTCGATATCAACCCGCCTGGTCCCTGGCGAACCGGCATGGTCTGGGACGAGACAAGGGGCGTCAAGTGCTGGCTTTACCCCGATGTCCCAAAGGGCGAATGGGTCGATCCGTCGATGGCGCCACCGGAGATGGTCTTTTATTACAGTGATGAAGAACCCGGCTGGAACGAGTTGGAAATCAAGGCCGTCGGCACCAGGGTCACCGCCCACCTGAATGGTGTGAAAGTCACAGAATACGATGGAGCTGGCGTGCTCGATGACGATGTACACAAGGCTCGGAACGTCGGACTTTTGGGCCATATCGCGCTACAGATACACACAGGTGATTTGCTGAGAATCCGCTACAAGGATATTTACATAAAAGACCTGTCGAACTGACGATTTGCCAACAAGCA
This sequence comes from Sedimentisphaerales bacterium, assembly GCA_049644065.1. GTDB lineage: Bacteria > Planctomycetota > Phycisphaerae > Sedimentisphaerales > Anaerobacaceae > JAFGPJ01. Next base: position 4,997 of record JBARRE010000420.1, read on the forward strand.
GAAGCCAATCACTTTATTACCTGTGTCCGATTTACGGCAGGCTGCGCGGTTCGACTCCATGCAGGTGACGCACGAAGAAGTCCATGCGCCGGCGGCTGGCGTAGGGGGTTTCTCCAACGCCGTGACCGCTGCCAGGTACTATCAGCATATCGAAATCTTTGTCTGCTTTGATAAGCGCATCGACAACCTGCATGGTTGAGGCGGGATCTACGTTCCTGTCGAGTTCGCCGACGGTCAGCAGTAGTTTGCCCTTCAGTTTGTGCGCCTGAGTGACGTTCGATTGTTCTTCGTAATGCGGGCCGATGGGCCAGCCCATCCACAACTCGTTCCACCAGATCTTGTCCATCCGGTTATCGTGGCAGCCGCAGTCGGCGACCCCGACTTTGTAGAAGTCGCCGTGCGCCAGCAAACCGCGCAGCGTGCTCTGGCCGCCGGCTGAGCCGCCGTATATGCCGACTCGTGTAAGGTCCATGTGTGGATATTTCTCAGCGGCAGCCTTCAACCACAGAATCCGGTCGGGGAAACCCGAGTCGCCGAGATTTTTCCAGCACACATCGTTAAACACCTTCGAACGGTGCGAGGTGCCCATGCCGTCCATTTGCACGATGATGAAACCAAGCTCGGCGATTGCGTGTTCACGAGTCTGGAGCCCGAACGATTTCGGCACGAAAGCGCCTTGTGGGCCGGCGTAGATTTTCTCGATTACGGGGTATTTGTTGTTAGGATCGAAATTGCTCGGGCGAATGATGATTCCATAGATGTCCGTTTTGCCGTCCCTGCCTTTTGCGTCAAATCGCTCGGCTGCTCGCCAGCCGGTCGCCAGCAGCATGCTCCAATCGGCCCGTTCCAGCTCGAAGATGAGCTTTCCGTCCTCAGTGCTGCGCAGCTCCGTCACTGGCGGCATATCGATGCGGGACCATCGGTCGAGGAAAAAACGCCGGTCGGGTGAAAACGTAATATCATGTGTGCCATTGCTGCGAGTCAGGACCACCAAACCGGAGCCGTCGAAGTTTATACGGCAGAAATGTATGTAATAGGGATCCTGCTCGGGCCGAATCCCGCCGGCTTGAAACCAGATTTGCCGTTTTTCTTCGTCCACGCTCTCAACTCGGCGGACTACCCATGTGCCCTTGGTGATCTGGTTTTTAATATTTCCCGTCTCGGCATCGTAGAGATAGAGATGGTTCCAGCCGTCCCGTTCGGACATCCAAATGATTTCGTTTGTATCGCCGAGGTAACGACTGAATCGCTTGCCGGAGTAGTCAATGAACGTTTTGCTCTTTTCATCAACGACGGCACGGGGCTGGCCCGTCGTGGCGTCCACACTGATGATACGCAGTACTTGGTGACCGCGCTGGTTATAGAGGAACGTGAACCGGCTCGAGTCCGGCGACCAGCGAATCTCTGAAATACTCCAGGGATTCGGGAACAGCTCGTCCGGGATCGCGATGTGACTTTTGTCGGAGATGTGGAACAGGTGAGGTTTGTGGATCGGAATCTGGTCGCCGGGTTTGAGATAAGAATAATTGTGAAGCTTGGGCTGTAATTGGTCTTCGGGCGATGACTCGATCAGATAGACCTTTCTCTCGTCGCCTTTACGCATGCGCAGCACGAGAAGCCTGGTCGAATCGGGCGACCAATGGAACCGGTCCAAATACGCATCTTCCTCGGTGCCGTCTTCGGTCAATGCTATCTCTTCATCCGTTTCAAGATTCCGCGCATAGAGATTATACTCCTTAATGAATGCCGACCATTTGCCGTCGGGAGACTGTGCTTGTGATCTTGGGCTCCTCGGTTCTCTCTGTTCTCTTCTATTGGCGGCTTCTCGAATCGTTTCTTCATCAATTACCGCATCGGCGGCTTCTTCCTCAGCCATAAACGCGACCAACGTTGTCCCATCCTTGTCCGTCACCAGCCAGACATGCCCGGCAAACGTGTGCTGACGATGCTGATCACCGGCTACTACAGTGGCGTAGTGTTTTCGTTGTCGCTCGGAATCTACCCAATATATCTCGATGTCTTTATTCGTGCGATTGATAAAGGTAATCGATGTTTCCTCGCCGGTTCGCCGGCTTGATCGCGGCCGGCGGAGGGGCTCAAGTGACGAGATCGTCCGTTCGTCCCCGGATGTTACTTCGATCTTGTATGAGCTCAAGTTGCATTTCCACCAACTGTTGTTGTAGCTGAACGTAAGCGATGAGCCGGTTTCGTCGAATGTCAAACGGTCGATGGCAAGCTTCTCGGGCCCTATCTCTTGATTGGTGGCCTTTGCCAGCGACGCAGCCAGTCGTTCATGGTTGAACGCAGGTTGCCGGATGCCCTTGTCGGTGTCAACGAAAATGAATTTACGTTTGCCTTCGGGCAAATCGTTCCGATACCAGAACCGCTTATTGTCTTTCAGCCAGTGGGCGGTCACCCGGTCTTTGAACACTTTATTGGCGGTCGTTTCTCGCAGATTCAGCGCCCTCTCATAGTCGCTACGCGTGCCCTGGGCGCAAACGTTATGAACGGCAAGGAATAATGCTGAAAGTACTGTTGCCTGGATAACGGTTTTTAGTTTGAAAGGAACATTCATATTTTGTGTCTTCCTATTGTCTTTTTATACTGATGGTAAGAATCTATTTTCGAGTCAACTTCACTAACACTGCCATAGATTACTCTTACTATGAGGTTGAGTCAACTTTTCGGTTTTGTACAGACCTGAATAGACATTTCGATGCCGATAAGTTATTATAGCGAATCAACAGGATCAACAATATTGTAAATCTCAAATGAAGGAGTTTACCAATGAGTAGAGAGGCAAAAAGAACCAGCGTTGAGATAGGGTGTCCGTTCTTTAGCAGGAACGCATCAGGTACGGCGATAATACTGCTGTTGACATTGGCATTTTGTCTGGCTGCGGCAAACGCCGAGGTGTCATGGCAGCGTAAAAGCAGCTCAACCGGCGACATGCCGACTCCGAATGACGGCAAGCAGCAGACGTGCTGTATGGTTCTGGACATCGACAAGGACGGCATTGACGATTTCGTCGTAGGTGAACGTACGCAAGCGCCGTCCATGGTCTGGTATAAGTACAACGGCAGAGGTTGGGACAAATTCGTAATTGACGATACGAGAAAAAATCCCGAAGCGGGCGGCGACTACTGCGATATCGACCGGGATGGCGACCTGGATATTATCCTGGGCCAGGACGCCAGCGGCAACGCAATCTGGTGGTGGGAGAATCCGTATCCGAATTTCTCGAAGCCCTGGAAGTGCCGGCATATTAAGAATTCCGGCAGCAAAAAGCACCACGACCAGACTGTCGGAGATTTTGACGGGGATGGGCAAGTGGAACTTGTCTCGTGGAATCAACTGGCGAAAAAACTCCTGCTCTATGAGATTCCGCAGAATCCGAAGTCGACTGAACCATGGCCGTCGACTGCGATCTATGAGTGGTCGTCGGGGCTTGAACGGGAAGGTTTTCCATCCATTCCTGTGGATATCGATCTAGACGGTAAAGTTGATCTCGTCGGCGGAGGGCGCTGGTTCAAACACCGGGGCGGCAGCAAATTCGAGGAGCACGTAATCGATGCCGAGATGGCGTTTACACAGTGTGCCGCCGGCCAGTTGGTCAAAGGCGGACGCCCGGAGGTGGTCTTTTCTCCCGGCGATATGGATGGGCAGGCCCGGTGGTACGAATGGACCGGCGACGGATGGAAAGCACACACGCTGCGTGAGGTCATCCACGGTCACACCTGTGAAATCAGGGACATCGACGGCGACGGGAACCTGGACGTCTTCATCGGCGAGATGGGCAATCCCGGTGCCGGCGACAATGCCAGGATATACATCTGGTACGGCGATGGCAAAGGGAATTTCAAAGAAACCGTTGCCTCGCAAGGCCAGGGTATCCATGAAGGCAAACTCGGCGACCTGGATGGCGACGGTGACCTGGATATCCTGCTTAAGCCCTACAATCATAAGACGCCTCGAATGGATATTCTATTGAACGGCGGTGGAAACCTCGCTGATAAAACCGAATGGCAGATTCTTTTTGACGGCTCGGATCTGAACAAGTGGCAGAACGACAACGGCGGCAAACCGAGCGCCGGCTGGATCATCGAAAACGGTGTGCTGACCCGGAAGCCCAAAGCCGGCATGATCTGGACCAAAGAACGCTTCGGTGATTTTATTCTCGATCTGGAGTTCAAAACCGAGGGCAACAGCGGCGTCTTCTTCCGCACCGACAATCCGAAGGACTGTGTCCAAACCGGCATCGAAATGCAGGTCTATAAACGTGTCGACAAGCCGAGCAAGCATAGCTGCGGTGCAGTTTACGATGCTCTTGCTCCCAGCAAGGAAATGACTAAGGACGGCCAGTGGAACCACGTCACGATTACCGCTAAGGATAATAAGATCGGCATCGTGCTCAACGGCGAGCAAATCATAGACATGGACTTGAACCGATGGACCGAGCCGCAGAAGAATCCCGATCGCGAGGGCTCGAAGAACAAGTTCCGCACCGCCCTGAAAGATTTTAAGCGCGAAGGTCATATCGGATTCCAGGACCACGGGGCCAATGTTTGGTTCCGTAACATCCGCATCAGGCAGCTATGAAAACCGAGGATCGGGATGCAGCGCTGCTTCAATAAGAGTGGTTATAACATTGTTTCGACTAACGATAATTTCTGTCTGGCCGGAGGATTGTCATCTATTCGATCCTAATTTTCTTGCAATATCGGCCTCTTGGATGTAAAGTAAGTGTGAATTTGTCAGAAGTTTTGTCTATAGACTCAACTGAGACGTTGTCAGATGAAGACCTGGAGAGGTGTCGGAGTGGCTGATCGAGCCGGTTTCGAAAACCGGTGTGCCCTTTGCGGGTACCGCGGGTTCGAATCCCGCCCTCTCCGTTCTTTTTTTAAGGTTTTTTGTAAGTGCCTACAGATGCGTTGGTTGAGGAAGTGCTTTTTAGAAATGTGTACCTGACTGTCCTAAAATTCCCTTAAGAAAGGGACAATTTTTGGTATTGTCCCACAAGCTTTGGGAAAACAGTATCGTGTTAGAATGCGTTTATCGCATTAGGGCTGCCAGCAGCTAATAAAGCGGCTCCGAGAGTCTCCCAGAGCCGCACTGCTGTATAGCACCGACACGGCGCTCAGGCCGCACGCCTGCGTTGCCCTATCCTCCGTGCCGGCAAGGAGATAGTAAAATTAT
>JBARRE010000421.1:0-6414 GCA_049644065.1 Sedimentisphaerales bacterium
TAGAATTGCAAGCGCCTCTTTAAGAATTGCTGCATCTGTGGAACCTTCAGTTAGCACGATACGGGAAGAATTTTCTGGATGCCCCGCTATTAATGCTTTTGTAGCATTTTCACAAACCGGCTCATTCTCTTCATAATGCCCGGAATAGATTAAGCCAGTGATGTCTTGGACCACGCGACTGCTCTTCGAACTCAATTCGCATGTAAGCCGAATAAGAAAGCGGATGTCCGAACCTAAGAAGCCGAATAGATAGTCTTCGTTATTTGTCAAGATGTACTTGACAAAAGGATTGAGTCCTTCTTTATCGTGGTCATCAAATGGATCCGGCCTCAGGCGATTGGTCAGTACTTCGTTGAATGCTCTTACGTATTCATCGAATGTTATGTTTCTTATGAGATTCCATTCCTCAACAAACCATTGAGAATCATCATCTTCTGCCCACGAGGAATACTTCTCTAGTTCTGCCCTTCTGCCAGCCTCGAACTCATCTTGAACTCGTGAATAGGTAAAGCCCATTATGTTTAACCGGTCAATTGCATCGGCTGTAGTGCAAGAGTATTCGGTAACCATTTCTGTCTCTTGGTCGTCAGGATCATTTGGCTCGCCCCAAATAAGAACATTCCGCTCTGCTACTCTCCTTGTGAATACACGACGGTTCGTTTCACGAAAAAGTGTCATTACTTCCGGAATCACGGTGCTCTTGGAAGAGACTAAAGGATAATCTTCGATTGTAAGTTCTGTATAAGTTCCCACTTAGTCTTTCCAAATGCATTACAGGCAAGTAACACTGGCGATCAGGAGCGGCCTCTATGCCGTCTCTTTGATCGGCTTGTTTAGGCGCCGTGTAGTTATTCTATTGGGATATCCTGCCGGGTCAGCCTCCCGCCGTGCTTCATGGGGCTTTCGTCGGCACCGATCGTCAGCACACCCCGATCATATGTGACGCTACCTGAGTAGCGATCACCTAGACTAATCGAGCCCATGGTATGCAGCAGGACGCGTTCTCGCGTCACGATATGATCCGCACCTCCTTGAATCGCGGTGTCTACTTGAAGAGACAGGAGGATAACGCTCATGAAGACACCGGACCCACCTCCATTCTCTGCGCACAATAGGATGTGAATGCCCGACGGCGAAGTACCCACGTACCTGTAGGAGAAGTAACCCCTTTCATTCTGGAGTCGATGCTCGACCCATGTGTGCTCACCGACCTTACGTAGTTCGACTTCACCAAAGAACCGATTGCTGTCGTTTGCCTCGACTAGATCGATTGTGGTTATCGTCTCGACCGAATCGGATATCCAGCCCAACAGTTCCTCAACAATCCGAGGGTGGACATACTCATCGCGAGTGAATGAGTATTTTAGGTGCTGCCAGTACTTACCAATCCCTCCGTCTGCGGAGCCCAAGGCATACACTGCTTTCTCAGTGGGCGTGGTCGAATCTGGCCGGTTGATTAAGGTCGTAATGAGTGCAGCTAACACTACGAAGACGCCGCCTGCGAGCCCCGCCTGAACCGTTGCCTTCTGGAACCACTTTTGCGCCATGTTCTCTATTCCCTCGGTCGAGTGCGCCTAACATTTTATTATATGTTTTTACTGATAACACCGGATAAGATATTCTTGAAATTGGCCATTGACAACAAAAATGTAGGAAAATATAGGGAACATTCACCTATCAAAATTTAAGTAACACTGTCTAAATAAAATTCTCATCCTCGAAAGCCTTCTCAAATAAATCCGTATATCGTATATCGCATTCTTGTCCTGAACATAGTCGAAGGATCGTATGTAGCATTTCGTATGTTGTATGTCGCATTTGGTATATCGCTGCTTACGTCCGGCAGCTAACCACTATTCACTAACGACCATTCACTATATACGGCTAAAAAGGTGCGGAAAGACAAAAAGACGAATATTTTCGTATTTCGCATATCGTATGTTGTATATCGTATTACGCCTTTGGAAATATGATAGTCTAAAGCAAGGAAAAAGGCAACAAACAAAAGAATACAGAACACAGAAGCCATAATTCAGAATTTGAAAATCCACTTAACAAGCCGCGTAATCTGCGAAACTTGTGCCATAGGTATCCGTGGTTAATTCCTATATCCTACGGGCTGGTCCAGCCAATGGCATCCAGCATCGGCTGGATTTCAGGATTGGCCATGAACAAATTCCAGCACAATTGCGTGCGATAGTTTTCGATCATAACCACAATCGGCCCCTGGTCGATGGCGACGTAGCCGGGAGCAAACCAGTTCTGCGATAGATTGAAAGCATCGAAGAAACCGAACGGCCCCCATAAATCCTCGCCGAACGTGTAGTAGAATTCCTTCAATGTTGCAATAGACTCGTCGGGGACATAAGGCATAGCGCTGAGCGCAGCGGTGGGAGCAATAGTACCGTTATCACTCGTAGGTGAATGGGCACTATAGCCCCACGGATTAAAGCTGGCGGTTAAGCCCCATACCAAATCACTATAACCGGTATGTCCGCGGGGATTCTCAATGCAATATGCACGGTTGATCAGGGAAATATTCCGGCTGTTATCGAAATAGTTGCAGTACTTATCGCTCTTGTTGCGCGGGTCAAAGCCCAGATGGCTATAATGGGTGAAGAACAGCGGCCCTCCCTTCTCCGGGCCTACCGGCTGGGTATAATCGTAGTATGTATTGCCATTGGCGTAGCCGGGGGAACCTGCCCAGCCATTGTAATAACAGGAGGCCGGTATCGGATGCGTCGGTGAAGCTATCGCCAGCAGGTAGGTAATCATGCACTCATTGTAGCCACGAACGGCATGGTTCATATGCCATTCGTAATCCGGCGAGAAGTGCCAGTAAAGCACCTGACTGTCCGGATGCTGGAGATACCAATCCCATTCGACCTGCTCCCACATTCCGGTGGCTCTGCTGCGGATTTCTGTCTCCACGGGGTCGTTCGGATCATCGAAGTATTGCCGCACAGTGAGCATACCCTGTACCATGTACGCGGTTTCGACCAGGTCGCCGCCGTTATCATACTCGCCGAAGGGCTTTGTCTCGCCCGTGGCGCCGTTAATCCAATGCGACCAGGCGCCATGGAAGCGGGTAGCATCTTCGTCCAGAAAGTTCAGAATCTGCAGAACGCGACCGGCAGCCTGCGCCCGGGTGACGAATTCACGCTCGGCACCGACGCAAATAGTCATCAAACTCATGCCCGTACCGCCGGATGTACAGGTATCTGTGCTGTGACCTAATTTATATCCTTCTCTCGCCAGCCCGCTGACCGGATGGCCGTAATCCCAGAAGTACCTGAAGACAGCTTCCTGCACGGAAGTCAGAAGCTGCTCATCGGTCATCGCATAAGAGGTGGCGGAAACGATATTCGAGGGTCCGGATTCCCCACCGCCAAGTATTGCCGCCGACTTTACGTGATAATAGTAAGTCTGGTCATTTTCACCGAAGAAGTCGCTATAAACAGAGACCGTATGTGCCGAATCATTCAGTTTGGTAAAGGGTCCCTCATTGGAGTCGGCGCGATAGATATTGTAGCCCTCCAAATTGGGATCCGTATCGAACTGCCATCTGAGATCGATTCTGCTGTCATGACCGACGGCATTCACATCATTGGGAGCAGGCGGTGGCGGAGGCGGAGCAGGAGGTTTTGGCCTAACGATATCGCCAATTTCCTCGGCAGTCAGCGGCCGGTTGTAGATACGCACATCATCGATGAGGCCGTTCCAGTAGCGATTCGCCGCTTGTCCGTTTTCGCCCATAAGGACTTTGCTCCATTTGCTGTTTATGCTGCCGTGAACCGATTTAGAATCTACGTCATTACCGTCTTGATACATGTAGAGCATTGAGCCATCGTACACCCCGGCGATGTGATGCCAGTTCTCGTCGTTCACGTCGTCGCTATAAACTTCCGGCCAGCCCCCTCCTGTAAGGCCAAGGCAAAGAAACGCGACTCTATTGTCGTCGCGAGTCCTGGCCAGAACCCAGTCGTCTCCTTTGTTAATGATGGCATTCCAATTTCGATCAAACGCTCGGACCTTAATCCAGCATGCGACCGTGATTGCTTCGGTGAACGTAAGGGACGGGTCATCGCCGGCATCTATATAGTCGCCGTCACCGTCGAAGCTCAGGCACCAGCCGCGATTCGGGTCGTCCACCCAGGCCGGGTCGCCGATGAGGGTGCCGTGGTTGCCGCCGGCGGTGTCGTTGGCGTCGCCGTCTAATTGCCAGTAGCTGACAAGATTTGGGTCATTCTCAATCGCTAAAGCCGAACTTTCCGGCATAAGTATCTGTGCCAGCACCAACAGCGCTACACTCAAAAAACCAGGGATATTCTTTCTCATCGATTATCTCCTCTCAAAAATTGTTGAAAGTTATTGAGAAGTTATTCAGGACAGCCGCCATATTCTCATGCGCACTGCCTCAAAGCCATTATTAAGGAGCACAAATCCCAGATATCCCGGTTCGATGCTCGCTTACTAATAAGAAATGTACACTATTTAAGCATGATAGTCAAGAAAAAACGGTCCTCCACTTCGTCAAGCCCTTCATCCTGAGCAGAGCCGAAGGATCACGCGGATAAAAAATAGTCAATGACAATGGGCTATAGTAAACGAGATTCTCTAATTAAAACGCAAATACTACACCGGCTTGCAAATAGGTGGAATCTGCGTCAGTTTCTCGCCCTATGCCAATTGTGCCCATGAGATTGTCGGTAAACCAGTATCCCAACATGGCCGTAAAGTAGTCGGCATCGTCACCTACATTATCGTGGTTGGCGGATATCTTGGCCATCAGGGTCGGGGCCAATTCAAATTCAATGCCAATGCCCAGACCCAGACCCACATCCGTATCATCCTTCTCGGTTGCCGGACCGGTTACGTCCATGTCCAGGACCCGCAATCCGATGTTGATATACGGCTTGACCTTTTCACTCTCGGAAAACGTATGCACCAGATCGGCCCGAAAGCACAGGGTAGAGATTTCTACATCCTGCAAGTTTCTTTCCCCGTCGGAATCCACATAATCAACACCCAACTGAATGTCCTTATCCGATTCCTGGTTAATGTTGACTAATACTGAACCCCCGTGACCATCGTCCAGATAGGATTTATCGCCGTCCCCATAGTCAAAATACGAATAGGACAGCGCAGTGTAGTTCTGTCCGAACAAGGTCTTGGCGAACGAAACACGGGTTGTTCCTAAAACAACGGCCAACAGTACAAAATATATTCTGACTTTCATATTCTCTGTATCTCCCAAAATGAACCAATAGCAAAATCAATGACCCTTAGGGCCCAATGCCAGGGCCAAACCGATTTATCCGACATTTCCCATTTGACTTCATAATCGGTGTTCCTGCACTTTCACGCCGTATGATACAGGTTACTACCTTATATATCAAATACTCTTTTATTAATTGTGTTGTTTCAGGAGCCGTTCATAGAATTCGCCGTACTCAATTTTAGTCAATAGCCCAACCGCCGATGGACGCAGATGAACGTGGTTTTACAGAGACGGTGAATTTTTTCTGTAACCTCCCGGCGTGTTTCTTTCAGGAACAAGTGAATGAAACACAATTTGGAGATTTATTATGTTTACATCTGAAAAAGGACAAGACGCTATCAAAGGAAACAGGATTTACTTTTTAGACAATCTCAGAACTTTCATGATTTTTTTAGTGGTATTAGTTCATGCTGGATGGGTTTATGAAAGCAGCGGTATCGGGGCTTTTTTCTGGATCGTTGATGATCCTTCAACCAATGGATTATCCGGCAAGATGAACTTAATAATAGACATTTTTGTCATGTCCATTATATTCTTTATTTCAGGATACTTTACCCCTCCGTCACTGAAATCTAAAAATGACTGGTTATTTTTAAAATCAAAGTTTAAAAGACTTTTTGTCCCCTGGGTTATCGCAGTTTTCACATTAATTCCGCTTTACAAAATCATTTTCCTGTACTCTCGAAATATACCTCAGGAAAGTTGGACTACTTACTTTCACTTCAGCAATGGAATTTATAGTCAAAACTGGTTATGGTTTCTGCCTGTTCTCTTTTTATTTAATATACTGTACGTACTCTTATCGAAAATAAATATTAATATATCAAGTATCTCTGTGAAGAAAGCAGTTTTTGCCGTATTCATAATCGGATATCTGAATAGTGTATTTATGGCCATGTTTAACGGCATGGGCTGGACAAAAACATTCTTGTTAGATTTTCAGAATGAAAGACTTCTAATCTATTTCTTGATTTATCTTCTTGGTTCTTTCTGTTTTAAGCAAAAGATATTCGAATCAAAACCCAAAGGTAAAAAACTTTACATTGCAGTTCTTTGCACAGCCTGGATACCCGTCAGCCTCTATCGGTTCTTTTATATTCAGTCCTTTGTGTATCCGGGCGTCTTTATTTTTT
>JBARRE010000422.1:0-12883 GCA_049644065.1 Sedimentisphaerales bacterium
CAAAAAATCCTATGTTCAGTCTTGCCACAACCGACGGCAGTCAGCCACGTACTCGTATGATGATGGTATGTCGAGCCGATGAGAACGGTATCTTGTTCACCACCGGCAGGGACAAGGATGTCAATACACAATTGCAGGCCAACCCGGCAGTCGAAATGTGTTTTTACAATGCCGGCGATGAAAACCTCCAGGTCCGTATCGAAGGTACTGTGGAGATGTTTGACGATCTGGAGCTGAAGAAACAGATCGTCGAAGACTTCCCGTTCCTGAAACCATGGATCGAGCTCCAGGGCTACGAGGTCATGATCCCCTACATCCTGAAGAACGGCAAGGCCACAACATGGTCAATGACAACTGCATTCGAGCCCAAGCAGTACATAGAACTATAAATCCGACGGTTAGCCCTGTTGCAGCTTCTCTTTGCGTGCCTTGGGAGCAGACCGTATTAAACCAATTGTGTATAATCAAACCGCTTGTTCGTGTCATTTCGAGCGCAGCGAAGCGGAGTCGAGAAATCTTTTTTGAATAGATTTCTCCACTTCGGGCCACTTTGTGGCCCTACGGTCGAAATGACTAAAGTGCAAATCATAATCACAATTGGTATTAGGAGCAGGAGAATGTTATGCGAAGAGTTGTGTTGTTCATTTGTACGGTTCTGTTCGTATCAAGTGTCTGTGTTTTTGACTGCTTCGGGGCCTATGATGTCGTAATAAGATCGGGCAGGATATACGATGGTTCCGGCGGATCGTCGTATGTTGCCGATGTTGCGATTGAAGATGATCTTATCGCGGCGATCGGGCAGCTCGAAACGGATGCGGATTTGGTAATAGATGCACAAGGTCTTGCCGTGGCGCCCGGTTTTATCAATATGCTGAGCTGGGCGAATGACTCTCTTATAGAGGACGGCAGATCGCAGAGCGATATTCGTCAGGGAGTGACTCTTGAAGTTATGGGTGAAGGATGGTCGATGGGGCCTCTCAATGAGATGATGAAGCGGGACATGCTCGAATCTCAGGGGGACATCAAGTTCGGTATCGAATGGACGACGCTCGGGGAATATCTCGAATACCTTGAGAGAAAAGGAGTCTCGACCAATGTGGCCTCTTTTGTCGGCGCATCAACCGTTCGTGTTCACGCTCTCGGATACCAGGACCGGGCGCCGACTTCCAAAGAACTTCAACAGATGCGGCAATTGGTCAGCCAGGCAATGCGGGAGGGAGCGGTGGGCGTCAGTTCTGCTCTGATTTACGCTCCCGGCGTGTATGCCGAGACGGATGAGCTGGTCGCTCTTGCCGAGGTGGCGGGCCAATACGGAGGGATGTATATTTCGCACCTCCGCAGCGAAGGCAACAATCTGCTCGAAGCGCTGGATGAATTGATAACCACCGCGCGAAAGGCAAAAGTCGCCGCCGAGTTATATCACATGAAAGCCGCCGGCAAAGCGAATTGGCATAAACTCGATGCTATGATTGAAAAGATTGAAAAGGCGCGGGCCGAAGGCCTAAGTATTACGGCGGATATGTACACCTATACGGCGGGAGCGACCGGCCTCGACGCCGCAATGCCTCCCTGGGTCCAGGCCGGGGGACATCGTGCATGGGTGGCGCGGCTGAAAAATCCGGGAATCCGGCGGCGTGTTTTGCGGGAGATGTCCACGACCACCGACGAATGGGAAAATCTGTATCTTCTGGCCGGCTCGCCTGAAAATGTACTCCTGGTGGGATTCAAAAACGAGAGGCTCAGACATCTCGCCGGAAAAACGCTTGGCCAGGTTGCCAGGCTAAGAGGCAAATCGCCCGAAGAGACAGCCATTGACCTTGTGATAGAGGACGATAGCAGGGTCAGCACGATTTACTTCCTTATGTCCGAAGACAATGTGAAAGAGCAGATCAGGCTTCCCTGGGTCAGCTTTTGTTCCGATGCGGGTTCTTTAGCTTCTGAGGGCATTTTCCTGAAATCAAGCACGCACCCCCGTGCATACGGATGTTTCGCCAGGCTGCTCGGCAAATATGTCCGGCAGGAAAAAGTCATCTCATTAGCCGAGGCAGTCAGGCGTTTGTCGTCACTTCCGGCGGAGAATCTCAAGCTCGACAGGCGGGGAAAACTTGAGGAAGGATATTATGCCGATATAGTCGTTTTCAATCCGAATACGATTTCCGATCATGCAACGTATGAAAAGCCGCACCAGTACGCTACCGGCATGATCCATGTTTTCGTAAACGGTACACAGGTCCTCAAAGACGGCGAACATACCGGTGCCAAGCCCGGCCGGGTGGTTCGCGGACCGGGTTGGAAGAAATAAGCCTGTAAAATTGCACTTGAGTCTTGCCTTTCGAGCCTGTAGTCTGTTTCGTCATGGATGACATCCGGCGGAAATTGGAACTTATCGACAGGCAATTATCAGGGCCGAACTTTCATGAGCGGATCATAAGCACCTGCCCTCTTGTGTTTGTCGCAGTCGGATTAATAGCAGGCATCCTGATACAAGACATGTCCGGCGTGTCCGTCTATATCTGGTTAATATTGCTTGCCGTGCTGGCAGTGGCGACCGTTTTCTTCTTTGTAATGCCGCAATTTTCCTCTGATGCCCGATACGTCACGGCATACCTTGCCCTGGCCTGTTTCGTCTGTCTCGGTGCGATTCGGCTGACGAGTTATTCTCTGCCGAAGCCCAATGACATCCGCAATCTGGTTGCCGATGAGCCGAAGCTGGCGGCGGTTCGCGGTTCTGTTGTCACTGAGCCTTACATCAGCAAATATCCCGACTGGGAATTTGCCCGGTTCAAGCCCAGTGACCCGACCAGCAGCTTTTATCTTAAGGTTACTGAAGTCGAGAGCGTTGCCGGCTGGGCGAGAGTGACCGGCACGGTTCGCGTGCAGGTAGGCGAGCCGGTGCTCGACTTGCAGCCCGGCGACAATATTCAGGCCTATTGCTGGCTGGACAGATTCAGGCCACCCACGAATCCAGGCCAGTTCGACACCGCCGCCTACCTGGCGAGGAGAAATGTCTTTGTCGGAGTATATATCGAATCACGCGGCGGTATCGAATTACTTCAAAGCTCTCCTGCCGGAGCTTTCGCAAGGTTCATATCTCGATTAAGGCGGGCGGCAACGAGTGCTTTGGTGGGTGACCTGCCCCAGGAGCAGACCAGCCGCGGGCTGTTACAGGCGCTGCTGTTGGGTTACAGGCGGGATATCGATGGTGACACATATAGGGCCTTCCGCAAAACCGGCCTGCTGCACTTTATCAGTCTATCCGGAATGCACCTCGGGATTCTGGTCGGGATTATCTGGTGGCTGTGTAAGACGGCAGGATTCATGAAGCCGGCCCGGGCGGTTGTCTGTGCTGCTGCGGTCGCTATCTTCCTGCTGGTTGTCCCGCCGAGAGCGCCGACCTTAAGGGCGGCGATTATATGCTGGGTGTTCTGCGCATCAATTTTCTTCCGCCGACGTTCCAATCCCATCAATACATTATCGTTAGCCGCGATTATCCTTTTGCTGATCAGGCCGACGCAGTTGTTCGAGGCGGGCTGGCAGTTATCGTTCGCTGCTGTGCTCGGACTTCTGCTTTTCTGTGAGCGACTCCACTTTTTTCTATATGAAAAAGTAAACGGCCTGCGTTGGCGAAAGGGAGGTCCAAAAACAAGAGTGTCCTACCGTATGTCTCCAAGACCTGGACCGTATCTACTGAGGTTATTTTCCGCAGGCCTCGCAGCCTGGCTTGGTGGTGCGGGCATTCTGCTGTACCATTTTTACACAATCAATCCGTTAGCGGGCATCTGGACGGTATTGGTCTTTCCATTAGTCAGCGCAATCCTGACCTTGGGCTTTTTGAAGATGCTGTTGTTTTTCCCGCTGCCTACGCTGAGCTGGATTTTGGGCATCGCAGCAACATTTCTGTCGGACGTTCTTGTCTGGGCAGTGAAACTCATAGCGCATCTGGATATCTCGCAAATACTTGTCGGCCGGGTGTCACTTGCGCCTGTCGTTCTGTACTACTGTATCATTGTTTTTGCCGGCTATGCGTATTTTCGCCGACCCATTATAAAAAGAGCAATCTGCGCCTTCGCGCTATGTTCGATAATTATTTATCTCGGCGCATTAAAATGGCAAAGGACACATCGGGACAATCTCGTACTGACCTGTCTCGACGTCGGTCACGGCCAGGCAATCCTGGTGCAGCTTCCCGGTAAAGCCAACGTTTTATTTGATGCAGGCTCGCTCTATGGAAACGACATCGGTACACGAATTGTATCGCCATATCTGGATTATATTGGAATACGAAAAATCGACGCCCTGATCGTCAGCCATAACGACACCGACCATATCAACGGCATTCCGGAGGTTGTCGAAAACTGCGACGTAAGAAGCGTTTATGCCAATAATGCCTTTTTCGACAGGACGGATGTATGGGGAACGGCAGAGTTTCTAAACGATTGCCTGATCGAAAAAGGCCTCGAAATAAAACGCTTAGAAACGGAGTTGAACTTGAGCGCCGGCGCGAGCATGAAAATGTTATGGCCTGATGAGCAGCTTTATAATAATGAGGATTTAAGTGACAACGACAGATCGCAGGTTTCACTGATCGAATTTGCCGGCATAAAGATACTTTTATGCTCCGACATCGAAGAATTTGCGCAAAGAGAGCTTCTACGGCTACACCCCGATCTTAAAGCGGATGTCGTCGTTGTTCCGCACCACGGCTCAGCTACGACGCTGGACGTGGAGTTCCTGAAACATCTCGATGCCGATGTTCTGATATGTAGTTGCAGTCGAAGGCAGTATGAAAGGATGGGTCGTGACATGGAATCGGGGAGGTACGTCCCGGCCGAGACCAGGTCGCTCTGCACATCTGAAGATGGGGCCATTACCGTTATCGTTGAGAAAGATGGTATGATTAAAACCGGTGTTTTTGCAAATTAGCCGACACAGCCATACCCGGACGGCTCGGTATTATATATGGTGTAACGAACCTTGGATATTCGGTTTCGAGTTCCAAATTCCCGGCCTGCGAATCCGGAACTTTTTATCCTCTAATATTCACCACGATTTCAACTCTGCGGTTTTTTGCCCTGCCGGTGGCGTTTGCATTTGAAGCGATAGGCCTGCTTTCTCCACAGCCCACCGCCCTGATCTTGTCTTCGGGCAATCCGCGCTGTATCAGATATCTGGCCACGGTAAGAGCGCGCTGGGCGGAAAGTTCCCAGTTATCTTTCCATTTTGACTTTTTGATAGGATCTGTATCGGTATGCCCGATCACATCTATTGGTTTTCCGTTGTATTTCTGCCGCAATACCGAGCGAATGTGATCAAGCTCAACACTGGTTGCTTTCATTAACGTAGCTTGTCCTGAACCAAACAGTATTGAATTCTGAAGCGTTACCGTAATTGTTCCGGCGGCCGCATCAAAGGCGACATCATAACCCTCGCCGAAGCCTGTTGCATCGGCCGGCGTTTTGCGTTGCTGTTCGATCTGTCTTTGCAGCTCCTCGATTGTCTGCTGGCCCTGTGTAACCTGATCGGCGAGCATACCCTTTTCCGACCTTTCTCGGTCGAGCAGACCCTTCAGGTTCTCATGCTCTACGCTCAGTGCTCCATATCTTTTCTCCCAGTTGACGCAGCCGGGCAAAAGTGTAAAAAGTACTAAACAGGTTAGCAGAGCGATTGTTTTTTTGTTGGCAACTCGCATTTGGTATCTCCTTATAATACTGAAATAAAACCCATTTTTTAACGATAGAAAATAAAACCTATCCGGCTCAAAATCAAGTCGTGTAGAATCATAACAACTAATATACCCAAAGACAAGAAGGGACCGTAGGGAATTTGTCGAATTTTTTTAAAAAACATTTGAGAACCAGCCCAGGCCAGGCCGAAAAACGGCGCGATGAAGAACGCCACAACGACGAGAAGCGGCCCAATGACCGCCCCGGCGGCACCCATCAGATGCACATCGCCGAGCCCCATAGCCTCTTTTCCAAAGCCTAATGTGCCGAAGATTCGGACGCCCCAGACAATTCCGCAGCCTATGAAGTAGCCCCAGAGACTGCCCAGAAATCCCGCTACGACAGGATGTTGTACTGGAAAATTATTCTGTGCCTCTATCGAGACCGTACTGCTGATAATCCAGTAAGCCGCCAGCGAGCAGGCGATTATCGGCATTAAGAAGATGATTTCTCTGAATGCCTCCAGCCGGTGATTGAAATGCTGTTCGGGTATTTCCTCCGTTGATCCGGAGGAATCTTCCTTTGCTGCGTTAACTTTCTGCTCAACCTGTCCGCCTTCTGCATGTTCATCTGTTTCATAGCTTCTTTTAAGCAAGTCGCTCGCCAGCAGTCCCCATGATATGGCAAGCCCTACCGCCGCACCGAGTGCTAGCGAGCCCGTGTTCGCAGAGGCAACCGGCAGAAGCGAGTATGCACGAATCAGGGCAGGATCAATGATATACGGCCCGACGGCCGAGCCGATGAGGCCGGCGGCGGTCACGAGCCAGCAGATTGCCAGCGGGATGATCCAATGCTCCAGGTCAATGGCCGAGGCAGCGATAAAGGCCGATAACATAATAATATGCAGAAGATAAATAAGCCAGCCCCGGCCAATAAACGGCTGGACAGTCTCTCGCAAATCAGTGTAAAAATATACAATAAACAAGCCGAGGAAAATCACGGCAGTCAGCAGCTCGATAAAAAAATAGCGAGGTGATATCGGCACTCTGCAATATCGGCACTTCCGGCCCAAAAGCAGCCAGGAGAACAGCGGTATATTGTCATAAAAACGAATGTGTTTCCCGCACGAAGGGCACGATGAAGGCGGAGTTATCAGAGACTTATCGCGGGGCATGCGGTAAATGACAACGTTCAGAAAACTGCCTATACAACAGCCATATGCAAAGATAATAACAAACCAAAGCCAATCCGGTACTGCCACAATGCCTCCTTTGCAAAAGCAGTATATCATCGTTTATCTTCTTACGGTTTTATGCCCTTCTGGTTTTTCTTGTTTAGGATGGCGGCAACTTTCGCGGGCAGCCCGAACAGGCGGATAAAGCCGGTCGCATCGGTCGGGTCGTATTCTGCGCCCATCTTAAAGCTTGCCAGGTCGGTTTGGTACAGGCTGTTGCGACTCTTGATGCCGGCAGGCGTGCATCGGCCTTTGAAGAGTTTCAACTTGACTTCGCCGGTCACGTTACGCTGGGTCATATCGACAAACGCATCAAGGGCTTCGCGCAACGGCGAAAACCAGAGACCGTAATATACCAGCTCGGCGTATTTCAGGGCAATCTGCTGTTTGTAATGCAAAGTCTCTCTATCCAGCGTCAAAGTCTCCATGGCACTGTGGCCCGCCATGAGAATCGTGCCGCCTGGCGTCTCATAGACGCCCCGCGACTTGATGCCGACCAGCCGGTTTTCGACGAGGTCCGCCTGGCCGACGCCGTGTTTGCCGCCGAGTTCGTTCAGTGCTTCGATCATTTTAACGCCGCTGGTTAGCTTGCCGTTAAGCTTGGCGGGAATGCCTTCGAAAAAACCGACTGTCACATAGTCCGGCTTATCAGGCGTCTTCGAAACCGGCCGGGATATCACGAATAAATCATCTTTAGGCTCATTCGCGGGATCTTCGAGGTCCGCTCCTTCGTGGCTGATATGCCAGAGATTCCGGTCGCGCGAGTAGATTTTTTTCTTGGTCTGGTCGACGGGAATTTTGTGCTTTTTGGCGTAATCGACCGCCGCCTCGCGGGAAGTGAGCTTGAAATTCGGGTCCTTCCAGGGAGCGACAATTTTCAGGGATGGATCCAGCGCCATGTAAGTCACTTCGAACCGCACCTGGTCGTTGCCTTTGCCCGTTGCGCCGTGAGCCACGGCTGTCGCACCTTCGGCATGGGCAACTTCCACCTGATGCTTGGCGATTAAAGGCCGGGCGATGCTTGTCCCCAACAGATATTTGCCTTCATAGACCGCTCCAGCCTTGAGCATCGGCCAGACATAATCCTGGACAAATTCCCTGCGCAGGTCCTTGACAACGCATTTGGCCGCCCCGCTGGCCAGCGCCTTGCGTTTAATGCCGGCCAGCTCATCCCCTTGGCCTAATTCGGCCGCGAATGCAATCACCTCATAACCGTAGGTTTCCTTCAGCCACGGCAGAATCACGCTGGTATCCAGCCCGCCGCTGTATGCCAATACCACTTTTTCACCTTTGCTTTTACTCTTAGCCATTTAAAATATCCTAAATGAAGCCTAAAAACCGCCATTTCAGCCTGCTAAATTGTCGCAGGCCCACTCTCCCTGAGAATTATATCGGCTATCAGCGGCAAAAACAATCAAAAGCATAAGAAAAGGAAGTATTTCGGCCAATTTTGGCGTTTTCCACTTCTTCCGGCCAATCATTAAGTAATCCGATCGATTTTTCTCTTTTTTCCACTCTTTTGGTTATTCCTGGAGTGTAAAATTGGCTTTGTTTGGCTTTGAATTGGCTTTGTTTTTTCGCCGCCCGAAAACGCAAAAATCTTCATAACCCCTTTTCATATAGATATATACGTTCATTTTGCCCTTACGTAAATTGGGTTTGTTTTTTCAAATTAAGCTCAAATTTTCGTCGTTTTCTACTCTTTTTCACCTGCTTTTTTCATTATTTTGGCTTTTTTTCTTCTATATTTCTCGATTCTACATTCTAAATTCTCAATTCTTTCGACCCGGTACCGCAAGGGTGCGGGCTAATCTGTATTGTTTCGTACTGCGTTCTGCGTGATTGGACCTATCATTAATCAATAATCAATAATCATTTACTTGGGCTTCGGATTTCCGGCCAATGGCTGGCGATTGGCTTTGTTTGGGTTTGTTTTCACCAAGTGTCCAATTCAATATATTTCTCGTAACACCTTGTTATAATTGACTTTGCGTCCATTTAGGCCTTTCATAAATTGGGTTTGTTTTTTCAACTTAACCACGAATTTACCCTGTGAGATAACGGTTTTACATATCTCATGGGGTGAACACATATTAACACTGTTTGAGTCACAGAAAGCACAGAGGCCACAGAGAAATAATAAATAATAGATAATAAATAACAATGTCTCCTATATTATGTATTCTATATTCATTTTGTTGTATATTATACAAAATAACTTGTCTGCCGTCAAGCTAATTCCAGAAAAATCTCCGTGAGATGCCGCTTGCTGTGCGTGACCCTTGCCCCGTACATCCCTTCGGCTGGGCTTAGGGCAAGCTAAGACCCGAGCGACGGACTGCTGTTTTTACCTTGATTTATACTTTTTTCACTTCATAATTGGACATTGCCTGTTCGGTATTGGATATTCAAGGAGATACCCGATTCTCGATGCACACTGCCGCTACCTGGTACAATTGATATCGCACGGCAACCAGATTTCTCGACTGCGCTGCGCTTCGCTCGAAATGACATGGGTTGGGCGCGATACGTTCGAATTGACATGGTGGGGTGCCCTTCGCGAAATAATGACAAAAGCCCCATTGTCATTCCGACCGGAGCGATGCGCAGCATCGCGCAGTGGAGGAATCCGGCTTCGAGCAGAAAAGTCTATACAACTCAACATAATTCAAACCGCTGCCTTTTATATTTTCACATACACCGTCCCTTCAATAGTCCTGCTGAGGCCGGTCCTGGCTATCGGAGCCTTTGAGTTATATTTCGGGCATTTCTCTGCCGAGCTGTTTGTATGTTGCTTCGAGCGTTTCACGAAATCTGTTCCGCTGCATTCTTTCGACGTGGCCGTCGAGGAACAGGGCATTGATCGTGTCCTGGCAGTATTGGGGGTTTTCATAAATGACAATCTGCCTGGCGGGAGATGCGGCTTTCATGGACTGGCCATTGACGTAGATATAGCTGGGCCCGACAAAATCTTTGGGCTTAAGAGGAGATTCGAAAATCTCGGGAGCTTGATAGTACTCCTTCGCTTGCTCTAAATTATCGGGCAACTTCCCCTGATGGTCGTTGGCGTACCTGATTACCGCCAATCCCAACTGTTTCATATTCGTCATGGATATCGTCTGTCGGGCCTGCTGTCGTGCCCGTGCGAGGGCCGGCATCAATATTCCGGCCCCTAAGGCACCGCCGGCGACGGCTCCCAGGCTTGGCTCAATCCCCGCTCCGCGGTAATGCGAACGGAGCCCCTGTGCGTCAAACCATGAATACTGGCACGAGGGCCCCATATCCTGAGCGATATGAGACAGTTGCGGTAGGACAAACGGCAGTTTCAGGCCGGCGTTCGAAGCGAACATAGTCGCCATCGGCCAGAATTGCTGTACTGTCGTCATTAACTGGGTAAACTGAAGCTTCGAGTCGCCGTATTTGAAAGATAAAAGATTGGCCGGCAGTTTCGCCGTTACCTTTCTGAATCCATCTGTGCCGCGTATCGATTTTGTTCCTGAATTTATCTGGTCAACGGCCGATGTGAGCAGCGCCGGATTCGAGCCGATGATGACCTGGTCACCCACCACTGTCCAACTGGGCATGATCTGGGCCATCGCCAGCGGCATTACCGCCCATGTGTGCTCAGTACGTCCATCCTGAACTTGCGAGCTGACCTGTACCATACCCTCGCTTCTCTCGGCGGCGAACTTTCCCAGAGCTGTCAGCGAATCTTCCCATAGCTTTGCATTCTTTAGCTTTGCGATTATTACAAATCCGCCCTGGGGTGACTGCATCGTCATGCCACCGGGAAGAACGTAGACAAGCATCGGCCCGCTGAGGCTTTCCAGCAAGCCTTGACGAATCTTGAAATTCAGTTCCGCCTCAACAGCGGCAATTCCCTGTTCGACCTCGATAAAATCATCGCCGATGACGGTTCTGGCCGCCTTCATTGCCGTATCATACATTCCTGCTATGTCGCAATCTAATGCCGTGGCGCTAATTGCACCGGGGTCGGCTATATCAAACATTGAAAGATTTATTGTTTCGAAATTTGCGAGCAGGCCCGTTCGAGGCTGCGGCATTTCCAGAAGACAATTACCAACTATATCCGGGCCGGCAAATCCCACCCTTTCTGTAAGGGACTTGACATTATTCAAGCCCAATTCCTTGATTACGGCTTCGATTGCACCAAATTCTTCCTCGCCGCCTTCCATCTGTGCGATCGTACTCAAAATATAAAATACCTTCTCACGGTTGATATGAACCACAAGAGCGTCGCCGGAGCCGGGGACATTTTGAAGGCAAGCCGGCGCCGGCCTGTTATTGTTGCCCTGTACGTACTTCAGGGCCAGCCCTTCGCCGTCGTTTATTGCAAAGACAAGATAGTTTCCGACCCAACCCCAGTATGCGGGAACATCTCCGGCATTTTTTGGGCCGTGCATCTTAACCGAGCCTACTTCGATTTCGACGATGTCTCCTTCATTATCAAACGATTCCAGCTTCTCCAGCGCCGAGGCAATTTCCGCCTTGCGAGGTCCGGCGTCCAGAATAGCAAAGCCGTAGAGCGGCGGGCCCTGAGTGGTATCTTTTCGAGCGACACCAATCATAAACGGTCTTGCCGTGACCTGGCGAATGATACCCTCTATCATATCCAAGGCCTGGGTGTCATTCAGTTCCGGAATCTCCAGGGCCTTCTTCAGAAGCTCTTTCTTAATAGCTTCACGAAATGTCAGAACTCCCGAATCGTTCCATATCCGGCCAATGATGGTTTTCTCAAAAGCAGGTTTCAGTTCATCGCCCCCGCTGGTTGCGATGAATCCGACAACATCGTCGGGCATCATAGTCAACAACTGTTCGGCGGCGGAAGTTGCTGATTCGACCTTTGATGGGCACAACAGGCTCATGAGCAGCAACTGCACACAAACGGCGGATAAAATCAATTTCGAATTCGACATGATAATTCCTTTCAAAGGTATAGGGTCGTAATTTCGCTAAATTACCAGCTTGTAAGCCTATCTTACATGCTTCAACGGGAGAATGCGAACATTTTTCCGCATAAATTTCAGACAATATGACACTATCACAAACAGAAGATACAGAAGAAATTAAACTGTAAAAAGCGAGGAAAAATCCAAATCCGGAGTTTTTAGGCAGTAATAATAACACCCTCACGCCGGGCAATTTCGAGGATCGGACGCCCCTGGTCGGTTTCCCACTCCTGCTCGCCACACGGAATGGGCTCGATCCGGCTGTCGGTAACAGTCGCCCGCCAGAGCGCTTTAATCAGCGAGATTTCTCGAGAGCCGTCGAACTCCGGCGCGATCACGACTAAGTCTATGTCGCTGTACTCGTCGGCTTTGCCCCGGACGTATGAACCAAACAATACAGCACAGCAGGCATGAATGCCCAAGGCTGGCAGTGAAGCTAAATAGCGCTTCACGATTTCTATAACTGTCTCTTCAACCATATCAACATCTCTCTGGCTCTTGATATTTCGTCACGTACAAAGGCTGTGTCAACGGGCATTTGCACGGAATCAGGATAGCGCCCTTCCAACTGATAGGCGCCGAATTCGCGAAGAAATCCTTTACGTTCCTCGTCGAGCTTGAGCTTGGCAAGTTCGGCGAGACGAATAAGGTTGTGTATGCGGGGCGGAATTTCTTTCGTCTGCCGTGTAACATGTGCCTTGAGCATCTTTTCAATAGCAAGGTGCGTAAAGAAAAGACTGTGACGCAGGTGGCCTTTTTCCAGTAGGGATTCCGCCGCTGCAAAGTCCTCATCGCTACCTGTTCTCCAGTAGTCAATCTGTTTCGGAACATCGACCATATTAATCGAAGAGCTCTTAGTTTCTTAATGTTGTATTTATATTTTAATGATACCAACAATTCCTATCTCGGAGCAACAATTAAATATGTTCGCCTTATTCGACAGGCATTGAATCGCAAACAACTTTTCGCATCAGTTCCGGGTTGCCGTCGGCTTGGGTGAAGAGTTTGAATTGTGC
>JBARRE010000423.1:0-8628 GCA_049644065.1 Sedimentisphaerales bacterium
ATTAGAAAGGAACAAAGGAAGATGAAAGTCAGCAAACGAGCCCAGGAGGTGCCAACCTCGGCAACAATCGCTGTGACTTCGCGAGCGCAGGAACTGAAAACCGAGGGTGTGGATGTTGTCGGTTTCGGAGCCGGAGCGCCGGATTTCGATACGCCCGATTATATCAAAGAAGCTGCTATCAGGTCGCTAAAGGCGGGCCAGACAAAATATACAGCCGCGGCGGGCGTCATCGAGCTGCGGAAAGCCATCGCCGAGAAGCTGCAGAAGGAGAACGGTCTGGACTATACCCCCGAACAGATTATCGTCAACATCGGCGGTAAACACTCGGTTTACGAGGCGATGCAGGCCGTGCTGGATCCGGGCGATGAGGTGATTATGCCTACGCCGTTCTGGGTGACGTATCCGGAGACGATAAAGCTTGCCGGCGCGACGGCAAAGATTATCGAAACCGACAAGAGCACCGGCTACAAAATCACGCCGGCGCAGTTAGAAGCGGCGATCACGGACAAAACCGCCATGCTGCTTATCAACTCGCCCAATAATCCGGGCGGATTTACTTACACGCCGGATGAGCTCGAAGCCATCGCGAAGGTTCTCGAAGGGACAAATGTAGTGGTTATTTCAGATGAGATTTACGAAAAGCTCATCTACGGCGATACGAAGTTCGTGAGCTTTGCTTCGTTGAGCGAAGATGCTTTCAGCAGAACGCTGACTCTGAACGGCTTCAGCAAGACTTACTCCATGACCGGCTGGCGTCTTGGATACACGGCCGGCCCGCTGGAAGTCATCAAGGCAATGGGGCGGCTGCAGTCTCACATGACCTCGAATCCTGTAACTTTCTGCCAGTATGCGGCGATTGCGGCTCTGGGCGAGCCCTCAGCAGCGGCTATCGAACACATGAGGGCCGAATTCGAGCGTCGAGGCAAATATATGTCCGACCGGCTAAACGGTATCGAAGGTGTGGAGTGCCCCGAGGCAAGCGGCGCTTTTTACTGTTTCCCTGATGTTTCTGCCCATTATGGCCGAAATATTAATGGTGCGAAGATTACCGGCAGTATGGATTTTGCCAAAGCACTGCTGGAACAGGCCAACGTGGCCCTGGTTCCGGGTTTGCCGTTTGGATGTGACAATAATGTGCGTTTGAGTTTTGCCTGTTCGCTCGAACAGATTACCAAAGGATTAGATAGACTTCAAGAATGGCTAAGTCAGTAAAGAGCAAGAAACGCAAAGTCTCCACTCCAAGAGTGGAAGACTCGACAGTCTCTGAACAGGCAGTACAAGCGGTCAGGCACAGGGCCTTGTCCGGCTGGCCCATGATTTTAGGCTGGATGGCAATGCTCATTTTTACCGTTCATGCCTGCTCACACATGGTTGCCGCCGGCGATACCTGGGTTGCGATGGCCTGCGGGCGACATTTTGTCAATCACGGCGTCGATACTGTCGAGCCGTTCAGTGCAAACTCGCACAAGGCGGGGCCAACGGAACAAGAGATAAAGACCTGGCCCGATTGGGCCCAGTGGATTGCAGGCAAAGTCGGTATTAAGACGGTCAAATACTGGCATCCCACCGGCTGGGTCAATCAGAACTGGCTGACGCATGTTATCTTCTACCTGCTGGTGCCCAAATCATCCTACGCCGACGGCATGAGTTTCTCGTCGAATGCACTTGTCTACTGGAAGTTCGCCATTTACATATTAACTGTAATTTGTGTCTATTACACAGGCCGGCTGCTGGGGGCTAATCCCGCGCTTTGTGCTGTCTTCTCCTGCTTTGCGATGTTCATAGGGCGTTCATTTCTCGATGTCCGCCCGGCAGGTTTCTCGAACATGCT
The DNA here is from genome assembly GCA_049644065.1 of Sedimentisphaerales bacterium. GTDB lineage: Bacteria > Planctomycetota > Phycisphaerae > Sedimentisphaerales > Anaerobacaceae > JAFGPJ01. The sequence goes on from JBARRE010000423.1 coordinate 1,832, forward strand.
GGTAGCGGTCTTTCTGCTCATACTTGTGCTGGCTACGTATAGAAACATACTTTATATATGGCTTATTGTCCCGGTGGCCATTTTTTGGTGCAATGTCCACGGCGGATACATCTACATCTTCATTATGCTCGTTCCCTTTGTGGGTTTTAACCTTCTAACGAGCATTTCCAAAAAAAGGTTCATTTCCATCGGGCGAAAAGGAATCTACCACACTATGGCCGCGGGCTTTATCGCTTTTATAGCGACTATTGTGTTTAACCCGTTCCATTTGACGAACCTTACTCATACGTTCGTCATTAGTTTCAGTAAACATGCCGAGCGGTGGCGTGACATTCACGAATGGTGGTCCGCTTTCCACTGGTCCAACCGTGTTGGTACGGGTTTTCCGTTTTTAGTACTTTATATTCTCGGCATCGGCTTACTGATCCTCTGGCTGTTTTCCCGCTTTCTCAGGCCGAGATTCCTCAAGGCGCCCAGGAATGAGCTTGAGGCCCAGAAGAATTTGTACATCAAGCTGTCAACCGTCTTTGGCTACTTGGCAACCGTGCTGGTCTGCTGGGTGACATTCGTCAGTTTTTCGCTTCTCGGCCTTGATTTCGTCAGCTTCTTCTGGTGTGCGGCCTTCGTAGCTATTATCCTGCTGAGTATTTACAAAAACGTTCATTTAATATATTTGGCGGTTCTATTGACCCTGCTGGCCGTATGGTCGGGCGATCCGGCCGCCGGTTATAACGGCAGATATTTCTATCCTTTCGTTATATTGCCCGTCTATGTCGTACTGCATATCCTGGCATCGCTGTATTCCAAACCGGCAAAATACAAGCCTGAGAATATTGCCTTCGTGGCCATCGCGGCGGTTGTTTCGCTGGTGTTAATGACAGCGATCTTTAATCCGTTCAAGTTTGAAATGCCGGTATGGAAAGTGGGGCAATTTTTTGACCTGCGACGGATATTTCGCCCGGTGTATGAACGTAACGTCGGATTAAGCTACCAGCACTTATTCGACACGCTTTTTGTTCTGAACATGGTTTCGATTATTTTCTGGCTTGGATTTCCCTATTTAAGAGAAGTCCTCGGCAAGGCACAAGACGAGGAAAATCAAAATCATCAAGCCGAGACGTATCAATTGCCCCGAATTGATTTGGCGATAATCACTATTGCGGCCCTGACGATTTATATGGCCGTCCGTTCCCGCAGGTTTATACCGATCGCCGGGATTGCAGCGTGCCCTGTTGTAGCGATGTTTATCGACCAGATAATTCGCGGGATTTCGGCGTCTCGAAACTTCTATGCTAACAATCGCCTGAAAGTTTCTCCAATGCCGCGCTGGCTGCAATTTTCTTTTACCGTTGCCGGTGCTTTGGCTGTCCTGTTTTTCGGGACATGGTGGGGGCTTAGGTTCAAGCTTGTTTATCTCGATCCGTGGCCTTCGGACCCGAAACTGAGTTCTGTTTTCATGCGGATGACTGCCTCGGACGCCAAACCTTTCTATGCCCTGAAGTTCATTAAAGATAACAAGCTGGAAGGGAAAATGTTCAACTACTGGACCGAGGGCGGCTTCATCGCCTGGGGCCAGGAGCCCGACCCGAATACGGGCAAAACCCCACTGCAATTATTCATGGATGGCAGGGCACAGGCGGCATATAACCGCACAGCCTTTGACATTTGGACGTATATTATAGCCGGGGGGCTCCCTGGTTCGGTTGGGTATGAGATCATGCAGGCTGCTGGGATAAGAGCCAGAACGTCGGGAAAGACATTAGAACAGATATTGACGCCGGACGATTATGTCAAACTCGGGCAATCCTTTAGCAATGAGCTTGAAAAACGTAATGTCTGGGTCGTCTTAATGCCCTCTGCCGTATACAAGGATCCAGACAAACCAAATTACTATCACACGATAAAAGGATTTGAACGGAATCCCAATTGGCCGGTCGTATTTTTAAATAACAGGCAAAAGTTGTTCGTTGACGTAAGAACGCCCCGGGGCAAGGAACTTTTCGACGGGATATTTAACGGAAAAACCATCTATCCGGATGATTACCACAAAAACCTGATTCGCGCCCATAGCTGGTTTTATTATCGTCAGGGCGTAGCGGAAAAAAAGAAGGCTCTTGATTTTGCCATAAAAGCCTTCAATTTAAATCCATCACCTACCACTCTTGAAGTACTCCTTATAGCCACGAACTTCGTCGAACTAAGCTCCAGGGTCAATCAGTTTTGCTCGGAATATTTCACTGAGTTTATAGAAAAAAAAGATGTCTGGGCTAAGCAGGACGGTTACCGGCACAAAGTTGAAGCAGTACAGTTAGCGTGCTACCATCTGTGGAAACTCGCCCAGGCACAGAGAGACTCAAAACGTGAGTATTTTTATGCCGCCAAGGTGAAAGAATATGGGGATGAATTAATGAGGATACATCAGAGTAAGAGGTGGTAATGATTTCAATCAGCGTTTTTTTCCCCTGTTACAATGAGCAGGAAAATGTTGGCCGGACCGTTGAAAAGGCGCTCGAGGCTATGGAAAAGCTCAACGCTGATTTTGAAATAATCATCGTCGACGATGGCAGTTCTGACGACACCGGACAAATCGCCGACGAGATTGCAGCCCGGGACGGCAGGGTAAAAGTCGTGCATCATGATGGTAATCTTGGTTACGGAGCTGCGTTGCAATCCGGTTTCAAAGCGGCAACAAAAGAGCTTGTCTTTTACACCGATGGCGACGGCCAATTCGAGATTAATGAAATGCCGCCACTGCTTGCCCTGATGGAGCAATACGATATTGTCAGTTGCTACCGGCTGAATCGCCGGGACCCGATAATCCGCAAAATCAATGGTTGGTGCTGGACCAGGTTGATTTGCCTGATGTTCGGCCTGAAAATCCGCGATATCGACTGTGCTTTCAAGTTATATAAAAGGGAGATTTTTGACAAAATCGAATTGTCGAGTACCGGTGCTCTGATCGATGCCGAGATACTGGCGCGGGCCGCACGCAAGGGGTACCGTATAACCCAGAAAGGCGTGCATCATTACCCGCGGACCGCCGGCGCACAGTCCGGCGCGAATTTACGAGTGATTCTGCGTGCTTTCAAAGAGCTCTTTAAGCTGCAAAGGCGAATCCGGAGCGGCAATTGATAGCTGAAACTAAATGTGATATGCAAAATGCGACGTACAAGGTATGAAAGAAGGAAAAGTAAATCTGTTTATCTATGGCTCACTGCGGGACAGAAGGATCTTCCAATCAGTCAGTGGGTTGAGTTTTGCCAGAAAAGCATCTAAAATCGACAACAAAACTCTTTTTGCCGAACCTGCTCTGCTGCCGCGCTACCGAAGGGTCAGCCCGGACAATGTCTATTTCTATGCCATTGCAGCACCATCTTCGAGAATTGAAGGCTTTGTAATTCATGATGTCCCCGCCGCAGCGATGGCTGAAATCGACAGGTATGAAGGCAAGCGTTACGAGAGAGATACCGTTCAAGTTAACACCGCAAACGGCTCTATCGAGGCCCAGGCCTATCTGGTCACTCACGACTCAATGGAACTACATTTCGGCGACAGGTTCCACGTTAACCTGATACACGAACTTTGGCTGCGAAAGCGCATAGAGAAATTCATCAAAAGACGTACCCGCCCCGGCGAACGAACAGTGGACGCCGAATCGGAGCGCCGAGCCGACCGAGAGCTGCTTGCAACAACCGAGCGTGACCTGGTCATGAGCCACTATCGCACGGATGCTGTAAGTGATTATTATCTTGAGCATGAACTGGACCGTCCCCGGCCAAGCATAAAACACCTGTGCGACGACCCAGAGGCAAAGCAATTTATTAAAAATTACCTGGCTTTAACTGTTAGGCAGGTCTTGCTCAATCAACTCGAAGAACAAATCCAGTCCCGATACCGTTTCGAGCTTGAGCGTATTCGTACTTCGGAAAGATATTTTAACCGGTCGGTCAGTCTGCTGGCGGCTCTTCAAATGATAAATGCAAACAGCAATGCTGTTAATTTGATAGTCGACGAATGTCTCCAGACAATGCCCTATTATAAACACGATCTTATTGACTATGTCAAATACGGTGTACGTGCTTCGAAAAGCATGTTTGACACTCGCGTGGCCCAGGCAAAACTGACTCGAATTCGTTCGAATCTTCAGTCCGGACTGGTTCCCCTTGGAATCGAGATCGAATTAAGCAATGTCGGTGCAGCAGCCGTCGAGCCGCAAAGAAGCATCCAAAAAGCGCATGACCCCGTATATGACGGATTCAAATACTTCTATGATTTTCGCCTGGATGTTTTAAGCTGGAAGCTCGGTGGATATATCGATGACCACACCGGCTCAACCGACCAGGCACGACGCAGCGGCTTTTTGGAGCTTGCACCGGGAAGATTGAATATTGCAGGGGAGCTGTCTCGGCCGGCAACTGCCGACCCTTGGCTGCTTAATCAGTTAATAAATGAGATTGTAAGTTTCTATAATGTCCGCCCGCATAGTTTGCATCTGTCTCTCCAGCTTCGGAAAACCCAGCGCGACAACCAGAAGATTCTGCCGCTCGGTTTTGTCAAGTGCCTGCTGGCGCTCGGCGGCGGTCCGGAGCGAAAGGGCACCGGCAGACTTTGGGTCTCCAGGATGGGATATGACGAGATTAAGCAATACGAATATGGTGAAGAGCTTGTCTTTGCCAGAACCAGCAAGCGCAGGTGGTACCTGGGTGGAGACGATATCGCGAACAAACTCCCGGCACAGGCGACCACGCATGTCCAGCAGTACAAATTTATACGTCTGGAAAAAAGAGCTAATTATGAGCCTTTAATCATGTGCCTCAAGGGTCTGCAGCTATCCTGCAATCCCGCCGAGTATTTGACTGCCGAACAATTAAAGAATAATCTGAGATTACAAAGGCAATATGAAGAATTGAAGAAATGGTCCGTCGAACCGACGGAAATAAGCCACCAGATGATCAACCGGTTTGTAAGAACCGTGCAGGATGGCTTGATGAACGAAGGGCACCATCGGCCTGCCCATACGCTGCACTATATCGACTGGGTGCTCAGCGCAATCGATGTTCAACTGCGGATGTTCAATAAGCAGCTCAGGGAATTCTCATGACTCCCAACACGCCGGTCGCGTTACGTTTCGCGCATTTCCTTCAATTTTTCTTTGATGAATTCGGCGGTATGACAGGCTGCCTCTTTACCGAAAGCAAGGCATTTGTGCATTCCGGCATTAAAAGATTTCGCAAACTCCTGTGAATCAAACGCCAAAGCCGACGAGATGTTGTTAAAAGATTTTTCGGCGCTGCCCTCGGGTGCAGGTGCCAACATATAGATTGCGGATGCAAAGCCGGCAAAATAGACGATAAGCAGGAAAATGAATTTGGTTCTCCAGCCTTTCACGAAATTTCTCCCTTCCTAAAGAAAACGTTTAATCGGCCGGTCCCCCCCAGCTGGCCTTTTGTGTTAGTCTCTATTAAAAAAATAGTATGAAAAACAACGAATGCCAAACGGAAAATGCGAAAAGTGTGCTTTTTATACTGCTAAAAGCTGTTTTTAACGCCGTACAGACGATAGCGATCTGATCTTTCGTCAGATAATTATGGAACGGCAGGGCGATTGCCCTTGCGCTCGCGGACTCGGCAATGGGAAAATCGCCCGGCTTGTGGCCAAATTTCTCGGCGATAAACGGCATCAGATGCACGGGAGCAAAGTAATTGCTGACCTGAATATTCTGGCTTTGCATCTGCCGTAAAATCCGGTCTCGCTGTTTCATTGTGAAGCCTTCTGCGAGCCGGACAACGAAGACGAACCAGCTCATATCGCACTGCTCAGGCTCAACCGGAATGATCAGCCGATCCTCGTCGGCCAGCATTTCCCGGTACCATTCTGCGACCTGCCTGCGTTTTGCCTTGATTTCGTCGATTCTCGATAGCTGCACAATTCCAAGCGCACAATTTATGTCGCTGAGACGGTAGTTATAGCCCAGCCTTTCATGGACCAGCCAGCCAGTGCCTTTGCCCCTGCCCTGGTTGCGAAGCGATACGCATAGTTCCGCCAGATCATCGTCGTTGGTCAAAATCATGCCGCCTTCACCAGTGGTGATTTGCTTGTTGGGATAAAAGCCGAAAACGCTCATCGTGCCGAACGTTCCTGCCTTTTTTCCCTCCAAAGCCGAACCAAGCGCTTCGCAGCTATCTTCAATGACCGGAAGATTGTGTTTTCGGGCGATTTCACAGACAGTATCAAAGCCGGCAGGATTGCCGAAAACTTCGACCGGCAAAATGGCTTTTGTCTTTTCGGTGATTCCGGATTCGATTTTAGACGGATCGATATTCAAACTGACCGGATCGATATCGACAAAGACCGGCCTGGCGCCGGCCATCATAATCGACGTTGCCGAAGCTACGAAAGTAAACGGCGTGGTAATGACCTCATCGCCCGGCTCAATCCCCAGCGCCAACATACACAAAAACAAGCCGCTCGTCCCGCTATTGACGGCAACAGCTCGTTTTGTGCCGCCGTAATCGGCGAAAGCCTGCTCGAATTCCCCGAGTTTGGGACCGAGCGAAAGATTAGGGCTGCGAAGCACGGCACAAACGGCCTCGATTTCTCTCTCCGTGATGTCCGGTCGGGACAAATGTATACACATAACGAAATCTCCACATCACATAAGCGGACAAGGACAATTGACGAGATTGTACCGCCTGTGAGGCATAAATCAAAAACATTTTCGTTGCCGGATACACCGGTAGAAAATGAGGCAATTTTGCTCTATCGGATTAGCCCTTTCGGCATATATCAGGAACACT